>JAGMEZ010000380.1 GCA_023127905.1 Caldifarciminota bacterium | reverse complement strand
AAGGAACTGTTGCCTTTATCGATAAGACTAAGTGTGCTGCTTGTGGCACCTGCGAATCTGTCTGTCCCTTTGGTGCAGTAGAGGTTGTAGAAAAACAGACACGTTGGGGACTTGAAAGGTATGCAAAAGTGACAGAAGCACTGTGTAAAGGATGCGGTTCCTGTGCAGCAAGCTGTAGGATGTCTGCAATAGATATAAAAGGTTTCTCAAACAAAGATATTGCTGCTATGATTGATAATTTTTAACTTGAGACAATAAGGAATATACAATGGATGAAGGAAAAGAAAATAGGGATTGGGAACCGAGGATTGTTGCATTCCTCTGCAACTGGTGAGCATTTGCAGCAGCAGACCTGGCAGGTGTGTCAAGGTTCCAGTATCCTCCAAATATTAAAATAATACGTGTTCCGTGCACTGGAAGAGTAAATCCGCTCTTTATATTGAGAAGCCTTCAACATGGGGCTGATGGTGTTTTAGTTGCCGGTTGTCATCCAGGAGAATGTAATTATTCTACCGGTAATTTTTATGCTCGGAGAAAATTTTTTATGCTCAAGAAATATTTAGAATTCCTTGGAATTGAAAAAGATAGATTCCATGTTGCCTGGCTTTCATCAGCAGAGGCAGAGAGATTTGTAAAGATTGCCAATAATACCATTGAATCGGTGAAGAAACTTGGACCAGCAAAGAAACTCGTCAGAAAAAATTTTAACAGTGATGGAAAGAGAATTTAAGAGATAAAAATAAAATTAAATAAGAAATGGAAAAGATAGATAAAAAAATCAGGGAAATAGCAAGTAAATTGTTGAAAGAGGGAAAGGTCAAGCTTATTATAGGTTTTGAAAAAGGAACACTTCCGCTCAAGGCAAGACCAACCTTTGTGAGAAAACCAGAAGAAGTAGAAAAACTTATATGGAGTTCATTGTGTGAGAACAACCTTGCTGTTTATATCCCATTTTACAGAAAACAGCTTGATAATGCGGAGAAAATTGGAGTGATAGCAAAAGGTTGTGACACACGGTCATTAATTTTACACATACAGGAAAATATTGCTAAGAGGGAACAGATTGTAATCATTGGTGTTCCATGCGAAGGAATGCTTGATAGAAAAAAAATTGAGAGGGAAGTTACGCCAGGTATAATTACAGAATCAACAGAAAATGATGATTCAATAACAGTAAAAGGAAACGGATTCGAGAAAACCCTAAAGAAGAAGGATTTCCTCTGCGAAGATTGCATTATCTGCTCTCACAGAAAGCCTATCGTGTATGATGAAATTGTAGATATTGAGATAAAGGAGCCAGAAGGAGTTGATGTTCTTAACAAGGTGAATGAATTTGAATCTAAAGAACCAGAGGAAAGATGGAAAGCATTTACAGAAGAAGTAAGCAGGTGCATACGCTGTTATGCCTGTAGAAATGCCTGTCCAGCATGTTATTGTAATGAATGTTTTGTTGATTGTTCAAGACCGCAGTGGTTAGGAACAACTGTTGATTCTGAAACAGACCTCCAGCTTTTCCAAATTATCCGCACTTTTCATCTCGCAGGAAGATGTGTAAACTGCGGTAGCTGTTCACGAGCCTGTCCAATGGATATAGACATTTCTTTACTTGTTAGTAAATTATCTACAGATGCAAAACAATACTTTGGTTATGAAACAGGAGTTGACATTGAAGGGAAGCCTGTTTTGAATAAATATAGTGAGGATGATTCTAATGAAGGATTCTTTGAAGAACGTTAAGTATATTGAGAAGGATAAAATCTTAGATTTTATAAAGGTGTTACAGAAGGACTATACCGTTATAGCTCCAAAAAAGGTAAAAGATTTTGTTCTATTTGGAGAATTGAAAGATAATGAAGAACCATACCTTGATTTCTTAAATTCCCGGCAATCTCCTAAAGAATTCTATTTTCCACAGACAGAGACTATAGTTGAATACGAAGGTATAATTGACAAAAGAGTTCCTAAGTTTAGTGAAAATGATATGAAAAAACGTATTATCTTTGGTATTCGTCCATGTGATGTTAAAAGTACTTTGATCCTCGACAAGTTATTTGTCAATGAAGATTATATAGATGATTACTACAAAAGATTGCGTGATAATACACTGATTTTCAGTTTTGGCTGTAACAATCCGAAAACAACCTGCTTCTGTGCGTCATTCGAATGTGGACCATTCTCAGAGGAAGGCTCTGATGCATTCATAACTGATATTGGTGATAAATTCATAATTGAAGGGATAACCGAGCAGGGAAATAAAATCATAGATAAACTCCCTGACGGTGATGGGGGCATGCTTAAAAAGAAAAAGGAGATAAAAAAGAATTCAGATAATGTAGTATCATGTATAGAGAATATCCAAAAGATACCTGAGAAATTAAGGGGAATGTTTGAGAATCCTGTATGGGAGGAAATAAGTGAAAGGTGTCTTGGATGTGGTGTGTGTACATACCTCTGCCCTACCTGTCATTGTTTCGATATACAGGATGAAATGATAGGTGAAGATGGCAGACGAGTAAAAAACTGGGACTCATGTATGTTTCCAATTTTCACTCTTCATGGTTCCGGGCATCAACCAAGGGAATTCAGATTTCAGAGAATGCGTCAGAGAATTATGCATAAGTTTAATTATTATGAAGAAAACTTTAATATTATAGCCTGTAGTGGATGTGGTCGATGCGTAACCGAGTGCCCGGTTAATATAGACGTGAGGGAAATCCTCGAAAAAATAAAAAAGTTATGATAAAAAATTCATATATTCCAATACCTGTAAAAGTTGACAAAATCCGATTTGAAACAGAAGATAAACTCATAAAAACATTCGATCTTGTCTTTATGGATAAAGAGGAGGAAAAAGCATTTAGATACTATCCAGGACAGTTTGCAGAACTCTCCATTCTGGGTAAGGGTGAATCCCCAATAGGAATAGCATCATCCCCAACAGAATCAGGTTTTCTAAGGTTTACAGTTATGAAAGTAGGTGTTGTTACTACCGCTCTTCACAATTTTGATGAAGGAGCGATAATGGGTGTACGGGGTCCACTTGGAAATTGGTATCCTATTGAGGAGATGAAAGGAAAAAATGTTGTTATTGTAGGTGGGGGATTTGCGTTTACAACGCTACGTTCACTCCTTATATACATGCTTGATAAAAAGAATAGAAAAAATTATGGAGAAATTACCTGTATATACGGTGCAAGAACTCCTGGTTTACTCTGCTACCGCGATGAACTTAAAGAGTGGGAAAAGAGAAAGGATATGTCTTTGTATCAGTGTATCGATTGGAAATTCGGAGCAGAGGGGCCTATTGAGGAAGCAGCAGTCGAAGGATGGGAACCGATTAACCTTAAAGAACCTTCAAAAACAAAGATAAAAAAGGATATTAAAAAATTCACAGCTTTTGTTCCACAGCTTGTTTCTGCAGTAAAGCCAGGTGCGAAGGATTCTTATGCCATTGTTTGCGGACCACCCATAATGATTAAATTTACCATACCAGTGCTTACTGAATTAGGTTTTCCACCTGAAAGAATAATCAATTCACTCGAGAATAGAATGAAGTGCGGAATAGGTAAATGTGGAAGATGCAATATAGGTCCGAAATATGTCTGTAAGGATGGTCCTGTATTTAGCCTGAAAGAACTTGAAAAATTACCAAAGGAGTATTAAAATGTCTCTGAAAAATTTTTCAGAGATATTTGATTATAAGATTATAAAAATGATTACACAGATTAAAAGTTTTGCAGTAAATCTGTGTAGTCTATATTAATCAGTATAATCAGAAATTTCATAAAAGAACTTGAAATTTATATTTTTATGATGTAAGATAACAGAAATAACTGGAGGAAAATAACTAATGGAAAAAAGGGTAATAGTAGTTGGAGGTGGAATAGCAGGGCTCACAGCATCTCTTACCGCTGCTGAACTTGGTGAGAAGGTTTTACTCCTGGAAAAATCTCCTTCTATAGGTGGAATGCTTGAAAGGCTTGATACCTGGTTTGTTGATGATGCTTGCGGAATGTGTCAAATTCTTTCACAGTTTTCAACCGATGAAAAACTTGACAGATGTTTAAGAAGAGATTTTTATCATCCCCTAATAGATGTTCGAACACTCACTTTGGTAAAATCTGTTGAAGAGACCGATGAAGGACTGGTTTTAACACTACAAAAACTTCCCAGGTATGTAGATGAAGTTAAATGCACAGGATGCAGGTTATGCGAAGAAGTTTGTCCTGAAGAATCATCTGACCCTTTTGACAAAGGTTTTAGCAAACATAAAGCGATACACACACTTTACACTGGAAGTCTCACGAAAATATACTATATTGATAAAGAAATATGCAATGAATGTGGCAAGTGTGTGGAAGTTTGTCCGACAAAGGCAATTGATTTAAACCAGAAGGAGAGTGAGGAAAAAATAATTGCTTCTTCAATAATACTTACAACTGGTTTTTCGGAAATTGATCCGTCTACCCTAACTTCTTTCGGGTATGGCAAGTTTAAGAACGTTTTAACAAGTCTTGATTTTGAAAGACTCATAAGCAGAACAGGGATACATCCGGATGAATTAAAAAGACCTTCTGACAGTAAGGTTCCATCAAAGGTTGCAATAATTCAATGTGTTGGTTCAAGAGATAAAGACAGAGGATACTGCTCGAGTGCCTGTTGTATGTATGCACTAAAAGAGGCACGGAAAATAAAAGAGATAGAAAAGGATACAGAAGTCTCAATTTTTTATATGGATATAAGAGCTTATGGAAAAGGGCATTACAGGTATTATCTTAGTGCTGAAAAGATGGGGATAAAATTTGAGAATTACCGAATCCCTTCCGTTTCTGAAGATATAAATGGTAATCTACTTATTAAATACGAAGAAGACGAAAAACTGATAACAGAAACGTATGATCTCGTCATACTGTCAACTGGTCAAGAAATAAATGAAGATACTAAAAAACTACTTAATATAATTGGAGTAAATAAAGATGAATACGGATTTGTAATAGGGAAAGAATTTGAAACATTTAAAACTTCAAAAGAAAATGTTTATGTTGCCGGAAGCCTTGCTAATCCTAAAGACATAGAAAATAGTGTAATTGAAGCAAGAGCAGCAGGTTTTCTTGCTACAGGTGAAGGTTTTGAGGTTAATGAAAGAGAGAAACCATCACTTGATATTGATTATAGAATTGTGAAATTCGGGATATTTATTTGCCAGTGTGGAGGAGTAATAAAAAAAGACCTTGATACAACTAAAATTAAAAAAATTTTGGAGAATTTTTCAGACATTACACATATTGAAGAAATTGACCTTGTGTGTCAAGAGAATAGACTTGATAGTATTATGAAGAGAGTAATAGAAAAAGGAATAACGAGGATTATTTTTGCCACCTGTTCTCCAGCAAAATATGAGGTTTTAATAAGAAATGCAGTAGAGCATTATGGATTCAAACAATCAATGGTGGAAATCTTGAGTTTACGTGAGCATATTGCATGGAGCTATGAAAATAATGGAGAAGATGTTGCAGTTCAAAGGATTCATTCTCTTATGGAGAAACTTCGTCTCGCTGTAGGTAATGAAAATATTTACAAAAAAGGTGTTACTAAAGCAGTAGTTATTGGGGGAGGACTTGCAGGGATGATTTCTGCTCTTAACCTGAGCAAAAGAGGAATTGCGATAAATATAATTGAAAATGATAAAACACTTGGTGGAAATGCTGAAAGATTTTCGTACACCCTTGAAGGTGAAGATGTACAAAATTACATTGCCGGTATCAAAAAAGAAGTGGAACAAGATGATAGAATTTCAGTTCATCTTGAGTCACAAGTCGTGTCACTTGATGGTGCAGCAGGTTCCTTTATTATTGCAATACAAAAAGATACTGAGAAAGAAAACATTTGTGCAGGCACAGTGATTGTTGCAACTGGTGCACAGGAGTATCAACCAACTGAATATTCATACGGAAAAAATGAAAAAATAATCACCCAACTTGAATTTGAAAAATATCTTTTAAATCCGTCCTCTGACGTCAGTTCTCTGACTTCTGTAGTAATGATTCAGTGCGTTGGTTCGAGAAATGATGAACATCCCTGGTGCAGTAAAGTATGTTGCAGTGATGCTATAAAAAATAGCTTACTATTAAAAGAAAAAAATAAGGAAATAAATATAACTATATTATACAGGGATATGATGAGTTATGGCAAAAAAGAGTTGAAGTTTTCCGAAGCGCGAGAAAAAGGCATTAATTTTATAAAATACTTAAAAGAGGATGAGCCACGGGTTTCTGTTGACGATGCCAAGATAAAAGTTAACGTCAAAGACCTTGTACTCGACAGAGAATTAATGTTCGAACCAGACATGCTTGTCTTAAGCACTGGAATCGTCCCATATGATAATAAAAAATTAAGCAAGATTTTAGGGGTTTCTCTTGATGAAGATGGATTTTTCAAGGGAGCAAACCCCAAATTCAGACCACACGAATCCGAGAAATCCGGAATATTCTTCGCAGGTTTATGCCGTTCACCTTCAAGCATGCAGGATGCTGTTACAGAAGCAACAGCAGCAGCAGCAAGTGCATATCTTTTCCTGAGGGAATCTCCATTAGTTCAAAGAAGAACTATATCAGAAGTTATTGAACGGTGGTGTGGTGGTTGTGAGTTCTGTATAGATGCATGTCCGTTTGATGCAAGATTTTTGGATGTAGAGAAGAAAATCGTAAAAGTAAGAGAAATAAACTGCGTT
>JAGMEZ010000038.1 GCA_023127905.1 Caldifarciminota bacterium | reverse complement strand
ATTGATTATGCGCAAGCCAGAATCACAGTCTGCAACATAGGCAAATGTGTCAGAAATCACAACATCATAAGCCCGATTTGGAGTATCGCAGAAACCTATCTCAACAGGATTACTTGGGTTAGAAATATTGATTATGCGCAAGCCAGAATCACAGTCTGCAACATAGGCAAATGTGTCAGAAATCACAACATCATAAGCCATATTTGGGGTATCACAAAAACCTATCTCAACAGGATTTCCTGGGTCAGAGACATTGATTATGCGCAAGCCAGAATAAAAATCGGCAATATATGCAAATGTGTCAGAAACCACAACACCATAAGCCTCACTCGGGGTATCATAAAAACCAAGTTTTACTGGTAAAATCTCATCTGTCATGTCCCATATCTCAAGCCCTGCACTTCTATCTGCAATATAAAGAATTTGAGAAATATCATTATAAGCAAGTCCGCGAACAAATCCTCTCGTGTGCAGTAACTCAGAAATCTTTACCGGATTTGAAGGAACTGACACATCGAACACATAAACACCACCACCAGAACCATGAAAAACTATATCTCGTAAAGAATCATAAATAGTTGTATACGAATATCCAAACGGCCAGTTGCCAACAAAACGAGCGTTAAGTGAATCAAACCACATGCAACCCGCGTCTTCGTGTGGGTCGACAATCTCTGTGTATGACTCTGCATAAGCTACACCACTGCTTGCAACAAACAGGCAGACCATTAAAACAATTGAAAATTTATACATACAAACCTCCTTTTTTATTTATGCTCAAAAATATTTCGCGATTTAAACACCTGACTTCGAATATAGAGGTCATAAAAACACTGTTGGTTTAAGCCTGGGTTTACCACTTAGATTTCTTGAAAATATATCAATAATTGCAACGTTTGTCAAATGATTTTCTTGACCGCTGTTTCAGAGCACGAGCTTTCGGGGTCAGGCTTTGATAATTTGATAATTACATGATAAAGAAAATAATCTGTTGTATTTTTAATTTATTGTACAGGAAACAAAGATTTTCTCCTGGCGGATTCCAACACGTGACTTCAAAGGACATTTGTAGTGAAAAGATACTTCAGGTGAGAAGTATAAAGAAGGGGTAGTTTACATAAATGTAAATATCAAATTATCAAAGCCTGACCCCGGATTTCGGACTAAGAAGAATCTTAGGAATTTCATTTTCCCCCCTTTAATTTGATTATTTTAGCTTTGTCACTTTCCTTACATCTTCAAATTTGGAATTCTTACTTTGAACTATTGTTTTAATAAGGTATACACCATTGCTTACCTCATGACCATTGTCGTCTTTTCCATCCCATTCATAATTGAGAATTGAAGATACTAAATTGTCCATTTTTTCTTTTCTTATCAGTCTCCCACTGCAATCAAAAATGTCAATAAAGCATTTTGACAATCCGTAATCATAATGAGGAAGAATAATTCGCAGATTTGTTGATTTTATAAATGGATTTGGATAGGGAGAAAAGAGAGTAATCTTCTTGTGTTTTATTTCTTTATCTTCTTCAATTTCAAATTCTGAATACTTAACAATCCAAACTTTATGTTGATAAAATGAGGCAACTTCATTTGAAAACGCTATTTCATCTTTACCATCATTATCCAAGTCACCAGCATAGCCAACATTCCATCCTATTTCTTGACTTGGAAAACCTTGCACAGAAGCATCATATATGGAATCAAAAGGATCTCCACCTCGAAACAAATAGACACGACCTTTATATGGATATTCACCACCATATCGAGGACATCCAACAACAATATCACCCAAACCATCCCCATCTGCATTATCAATGCCTATTACTTCTGTTCCAAAACGAAAAGTATCAGCAGAAAGAATCACATCAAATTGATTATCCATCAGATTGTCACCATAATAAATGTAAACTTGATTATTATGATTTGCACCAGCAACAAGGTCGTCATAACCATCGCCATTTATGTCTTTAACTAGAGAAACAGAAGAACCATAATAAAGCTCATTACATGGATTATAAATATCTACATCGCGTATAGTATCAAAACTTGAACTATCTCCATAATAAATTGAAATATTAGGGAAAGTCAAAGGAGCTGTAGGAGCACCGACTGCAAGATCATTTATATTATCACCATTCACGTCATATCCACTGGACAATCTCCAGCCAAAATTACTATCGTCAGTTCCATAAAATTTGACATCGCAAATTGTATCAGGATTAACTGCACCCCAATAAATATAAACTGCTCCAAGATTATCATTACCTCCAGCTAAAGGAGCACCAACAATGATGTCTGCAAAACTGTCATTATTCAAATCTGAAACAGCAATTGAATAACCAAACCATGATGTAGTTGGTTCTTGTTTATTAGCAATCCAATCTGCGATTGTGTCCATTGGAATTCCCCCAAAATATAACATAACCCTAAAATCAGAATCACTAATTGCTAAATCATCATAACCATCATTGTTTACATCTCCACTTGATATCGAATGTCCAAAGTTTAATGGATTTATAAATGTAAGATCATAAAGAGTATCAAATGGATTTCCTCCAAAAAAGACATATACTCGTCCTGGATATTCCGCAGAGCTTGAAATAATAAGATCAGAATATCCATCCCCATTCAAATCTCCATTTGTAATTTGATTTCCAAATGAACAGTATAATTGTTCTGGTGGATTATTTATAACTGCAAGGTCAATTAAATTCCAGAAGATCTGAGAGTGAATTGACACGAGTAGAGAAATCATCAAAACCAATCCAAGCAATATCCTTCTCAACCAATTCTCCTTTTAGTCTTTTTATAAATATAATTGATTTATTACAAAAAAGCAAGAACTTTTTTGATTTTTGCTGGAAAAAAGAGTCTGTCTGTCAAGGTCCATAAAAGTTCCCCACCGCAGGGCCATTAACATTCCCCACCCCTTTTTCAGCCTCTTCCGTTTTTAATTCTACACCTCCTTTTCTTCTTTGTCAACAACTTTGCGTGGGTCTAAACGGGGTCTCTATCAGTAAACGGGGTCAGGCTGGAATCTGTAATCTAGATAAGATATAAGGCAATCTCCTTATTAAACGGGGTCAGGCTGGAATCTGTAATCTAGATAAGATATAAGGCAATCTCATTATACAATTTTTTCATTAATCTGTCAAATGTAAATTATATTTTGAAACCCGACTCGACTCTTTTATCAAATTATCAAAGCGTAAGTCCCGTGGGTGCGAAGCACCTTTACGGGGGCGTACGTAAGTCCCGTAAGAACAAAATTGCCTCCTTACTGCTTACTCCGTACTCCATACTATTAGTTCCCCGTCTCTCCTTTTCACAATCCTTCTGCCCTCTGCTTACTACCCACTATTATAACCTCGTTTCGATCGTTTAGTCCGTTATTATCGTTTAGTCCATTGATTTTCAACCAATCTAACCAATAAAATTTATCCCGCTTGCCTCGTAGAATTACAGTTATTCAACGGGGTGATATTCGAAGAATATTTTATCG
>JAGMEZ010000379.1 GCA_023127905.1 Caldifarciminota bacterium | reverse complement strand
AATGCATAGCATTAATTCACTCTCCCATTCTCCGTTTCTCAAAACTTCTGCCTACTCTTTACTGCATACTACCTACTTAAAGATCCTATCCCAGAACTTTCTTATAGATATAGTCTATATTCTTAAGATAATAATTAACATCAAAACAGGATTCCAGTTCCTTCCTTTTTAACAATTTTTTTATCCTCTTATCACCTAAGAGAACTGTAAGAAATTCTTCTTTTCCTTTCCACACCTTCATTGCATTGGATTGAACAACTTTGTATGCATCCTCTCTCGTCATTCCTTTTTCAATAAGTTTAAGAAGAACTCTCTGAGAGAATATTAAACCCTTTGTCAAATCAAGATTCTTCCCCATTCGCTCCTCATCAACAGTTAAATTCTTTAGAATAAATAACAACTTTTCAAGACTGTAATCTATTAAAGTTGTAGCATCTGGAAATATGACCCTTTCGCAGGAAGAATGGCTAATGTCCCTTTCATGCCAGAGTGCGATATTTTCAAGTGCAACAGTTACATATGCTCTTATGAGTCTTGACATTCCGCACAATCTTTCACAAAGAATTGGATTTCTCTTGTGAGGCATTGCAGACGAACCCTTCTGACCTTTTGTAAACGGCTCCTTAACTTCTCCAACCTCTGTTCTCTGGAGGTGCCTTATCTCCAACGCAATCTTTTCGATAAATGCTCCAATAAGAGAAAGTGAGAGCATAAACTGTGCATGATGATCCCGAGAAATTATTTGACTTGTTGCATAACAGGGTTTTAGTTTAAGCTTACGAGCGGCATATTCGAATACATCCGGAGGCATTGTTGAAAACGTTCCTACTGATCCAGATATTTTTGCATACGAAATATCTTCAATTGCATCTACAAGCCTTTTCTCGTCTCTTAAAAGTTCGTCATACCACAGCAAAAATTTTAATCCAAGTGTTATAGGTTCTGCATGAATACCGTGCGTTCGTCCCATCATCACGGTCTTCTTATATCTTTTCGATAGTTGTTTGAGTATTTGCTTGAGGAGTTTCAATTTTTTTAATATGTGCTCCCCTGCATCCCTTAAAAGAAGAGCAAAAGCAGTATCAAGAACATCGGATGACGTCATCCCCATATGAATAAAACGGGAATCTTTTCCAATATTCTCTGAAAGATTGGTAAGAAAAGCAATAACGTCATGTTTTACCTTCTTCTCTATCTGCTCAATCCTTTTAACACTAAATGCAGCCTTTTTCTTCACCCTATCAAGCACACTCTTCTTCACAGTACCTTTCTTCACCCAACCCTCCAATACGGCAATCTCCACAAGGAGCCACTTGCTAAATTTTGTCTCATCACTCCATATTTCCTTCATGACCTCTGTAGTATATCTTCTTATCATACCACCTCCTGAATATCTTTTATTTAAGTTCTCTAATTACCTCTACAAAAAAGTAGTTTATAGCAGTCAGAACTGAACAGTCTATCATGAATGCAGATTTCATTAATTTATTAATATTTTCTTATTTTGTCCTCATAAACGATTGCAAAGTATTTTATTCCGATCTTGAGAATTTTGCTTGCTTCTATTAGACACTTTTTAACAATTAAATCCTCTTCGCTTGGTTCATTGCATCCGCTTGGGTGATTATGGACTATGCAAATAGAACTGGCTTTTGTTTTTATTGCTGGAACAAACACTTCTCTTGGATGTATTAGAGTTTCATCAACCGTTCCGAGTGATATTAAATCCTCACCTATTGCCACATTTTGCGCATTGAGAGAGACAACAACTATCTGTTCCTTTCTTGATAATCGTATTTCTCTGATACTGTGTAAAAGTAAAAGGTCTTGAATTTTCTTAATCTTAATTCTCAACTCCGGTTTATATATTCTTTTCCCAAGTTCAAAAGCACATAACAGTTTCATTGCTTGCACCTTCCCCAAATTACAAAAAAGCGCTAATTCATCTAAAGAAACAGCATCAAGATTATCTCTATATTTTTGCCAAACTCGTTTCGCCAATTTGAAAACGTTGTATTTAAGATTACCTTTGCCAAGAATTACAGCAATTAACTCCTCATTTGATAAGACTTCGGCAGTCCCTGTCCTTAATATTTTTTCTCTTGGTAATTCTTTCACCCCACCTCCTCTCCAATCATTCTATAAATACTTTTACCTTCACCAAAATAAGAGTCATAGATATGTCTATATAATATCTCGCACTTTTGGTTATATATATCCGTTCCATAACTTTCGGGTAATAGTTTGTAAAGAAGATTTTTAATCGTAACCATTACATCTGCTCTGGTCCTCTGTTTTTTTCTCCAATCAAGAACCAATTTCTCATTTGTAAGTTTCACAAGTAATTCCTGTGCAATTTCTTTGACTCTTTGCTTTTCTGATTTTTTCAAATCAGGTTTAAAAAGTAAATCAAATATAGCAAGTTCCTCTTCCGTCAACCTTTCAATCACCCCTCTTTTTTCTTCTTCATTCAGCTCTTTCGCAAAATCAACCAGATCTTCAAAGAATTCTTCTACATTTTTTGCACCTTCATTGTAGTCATTAATAAGTTTTTGAAATCGCTCGGCAAATGTTAATCTTTTAGCATTCATCTTTACCATTTCATTTAATTTCGCTTTAATTTTTTGTTTCAACCTTTCAGCTGCGATATGCTTCTTATTTTTATCAAGGGATACTTTTATCTTTTCAAAATCAATTTTTCTTAAATCCTTTAATTCCTCCGGATCGGATATTTCATATCTTGCAAATGCATCTACAGATTCATCGAGTAAATCCTGGACAATTTTTTTCATATATTCAATATCAATCTTTTCTCCAGTTATTGTTCTTATCCTACTGGCTAA
>JAGMEZ010000378.1 GCA_023127905.1 Caldifarciminota bacterium | reverse complement strand
TAATGGAGAAGTTCCAGAGAACCTTTGTCTATCCAGTGAATATTATCTAAACATACAAACATGGGTTCTTCCGAAGCCTGCAACGCCAAAAATCTTCTCACACCCTCAAAAAGCCGAAATTTATCAAGCATAAAAATATTTTTCTCTACTTCGCTTGTTTTACCAGATATTTCCGGTATTATTTTGACGAGCTCGATTTGATAAGCCATTGCTATTTCCTTAATGCTTCCCTTGCCCTCTTTGTTAATCACGGTACGAATAATATCCCTGAAAGGATAATAGGGGATCGACCTCGTCATGGCTGCCAAACTACTCTCCAAAATGTGGATATCCCACAATTGGAAGCGCTTTACACACTCATGCACTAATCTTGTTTTTCCAACACCAACTTCACCACTAATACATACCGCACCGCCGCTTCCACTAAATATCGGACTAATAAATTCCTTGATCTTGGTTATCTCTGATTCCCGACCAATAATCTCCTCTGTTGGAATTATTAATTCTTTTTTTCCTTTTTCTAAAATACTAATCTGATCTCTACCATGCCTCTTTGCACTAAATAGATTTCGATCAGCAATTTCAAAGAGCGTTTGCCAATCACCAGCATTCTCAGGACATGAAGCTATGCCAATACTCATCGTTAACCTTATCTGAGCAAACTCCCTGTTTCGACACTCTTCAATAAATCGTTGAGAAATCCTTTTTGCCTGTTCGTAATCAGCATTGGGAAGAATACACACAAATTCGTCACCACCATAACGGAATACTGTATCATCTGTCCTTAATAAGGTTTTTAGAAATATGGCAAACTCTTTGAGCACCACATCACCGCGGGTATAGCTATAGGTGTCATTTACATTCTTAAAATGGTCTAAATCAATTAAAACTATCGATAAGGGTTTTTTATCATGTTGGATTTCTTTAAGTTTTTTTGGTATATATGTAAGGAGATAGCGCCGGTTGTAGAACCCGGTTAAATCATCAAAATACTCTTTACCTGCTTTTTTCCTGCCCATCTTTTAATTATTTTTATCTTTAATTATGTCAATATCCTAAGTTCTTTAACATTTATTTTTTGTTTTTTCTACGTTCTATCTTCTTAATCCAACCTTTTGCACCTATTTTCTTAAATATTTCTACTGCCAACTTAAATGACTTCTTTGCATTCACCTTATCATCAGATTCAGCAAACATTAAACCCTGATAATAATGAACCTGAGCAAGTTCAAACTTTCTCTTTAATCCTTTAAAAATTGATATTGATTCACCAAAAGAATATTTTGCTTCATCCCATCTCTTCTCCTTCGTATAAAGACGACCAGAAAGGGAAAGTGCCTTAGCCTTTATATTCCTGGAATCAAGCTTATCCGTAAGGGATAAAATCTTATTTAGTCGTTCTTTGACCTTAACGAAATCGTTCTTATTAAAATAGAGAGAGGTGAAACTGATAAGAACTTCAGCAATCAGTGACTTTAATTTAATTTTCCGAGCAATTTTGAGGGCTTTTTTATAATACTTTTCAGCACTTGATAAATCACCTATCTCAAGGTATGAATCTCCAATGCCAACAAGGCTTTCTGCCTCGGTCTGGCGGTCGTTGATTTCCCTTGATATCTCTAATGAATTCGCGCAATATTCTAATGCCTTAGAATATTCACCAAGATTAGAGTAAAGAATGCCGATGTTATTGAGACTCATCGCTTCGACTTTGCGGACACCAATCTCTTTCGTTAGCTTTAATGAATCCATATAGTATTTCAATGCCTTCTCATATATACCAAATCCTACGTAAATAATTCCGATATTGTTAAGTGTACTTGCTTCAACCTTTCGATCGCCTATTTCTCTTGATATTTTTAATGAACGCTTGTAGTATTCTAATGCCTTTGAATCCTCACCAAGAGTTCCGTAAATGAGACCGATATTGTTAAGTGCTCTTCCCTCGGTCTCGGAATCACCGGTCTCTTTCGTTATCTTTAATGATCGCTTATAATATTCTAATGCCTTAGAATAGTCATCCAAATTCCAGAAAATTATGCTGCAGTTGCCAAGGGTCATTGCTTCAAGTTTGCGGTTGCCGATATCTTTGGCTATCTTTAACGAGGTTTGATATAACTCTAAGGCACTTTGAAACTCACCGAGATACCAATGAGCAATACCAATACAATTGAGGCCTCTCGCTTCTCCTTCTTTGTCATTTAATTCTCGGTAAATTTTGAGTGCAATCTCTGCCAACTCTATAGTATCCTTATACTGGGCTATAGCAAAGTAGACCTTGCATAACGCAATAAGACAACTGGCTTCCCATTTTCTCTCACCTAACACTTTCGCCTTCTTAATTGCTTCTTCTAAATCCTCAACTGCCTTCTCATTCTCTGCAACCAAATCTAGCACTGCTGCCCTCTTCTTCAAGTACTCAATCTCTTTTACCTCTTTTTCCTCTGCTTCACTCTCTGCTAAACACTCAATCGCTATGTCATAAAACCTTATCGCATCCCTGTTAGCATACGCATCCTTTGCCCTGTCACCAGCTACCACACTGTACTCTATTGCCCTCTCCAAATCCCCACTCCTGTGAAAATGATTCGCTAACTCCTCCACTACACCCTCTGTACGACCCTCATATAAACTCAGTAACCTCTCCCCAACTACCTGATGATAACGCTTCAATTTAACACCACTTATCTTACTGTATATCACTTCCCTAATCATATCCTCCGTAAAACAGTAATGCTCCTTACCTCCCTCCTCTAATAACTGCATACCTATTATATCATCCATTAAATCAAAAAGATGCCCCTCGTTCATATTCGTTATATCCCTCAAAAAACTAAAATCAAACTCCCTGCCAAGTACAGCCGCATACTCCAATAATCCACATGCCTCACTATCAAGCATACCCAACTTCCGCTCTACTACCCCCTCTACAGAATAAGGAATAACTACACCCTTGCCCCTATCAAACCTCCAACCACTACCATCCCATTCAATCGCTCCACTCTCCTCCAAGGACTTCATTAACTCCTCTATGAAAAATGGATTACCACCCGTCTGGTTGAATATATAATCGGTAAGATCAACTGAAGGTATGCCATCTATTATCAATGAAAGCATCCTCGCTACACCAGAAACCTCCAATGGCTTAAGATCCACACGCTCATATAACCTCTCCCTCGACATCAATCGTAATACATCCTGAAAAGGACTGTCCTTTATCTCCTCTATTCGATATACCAAAAAGAAAAATACTCCGCTCTCCCGCAATACCCTGACCAGATAGTGTAAAAGCTCCAATGAACCCTCATCCGCCCAATGAACGTTATCCAAACACACAAATATAGGACATGCTGAACACTGCAAGGCTAAAAACCTCCTCACACCCTCAAAAAGACGAAACTTATCAGTCATAAAAACCTGCTTGCCCATACCCCTCAACTCACCCGATAACTCAGGTACTATCTTCATAAGCTCAATCCGATATGCCCCAGATATTACATCTACACTACCAACACCCTCCCTGTTGATTACACCACGAATAATCTCCCTGAATGGATAATAGGGAATCGACTTCGTAGTCGCCGATAAATTACTGCCGAAAAATTGAATATCACGATAATTAGAATCCTTTACAACCTCATGTACCAACCTCGTCTTTCCTACACCAATCTCTCCACTGATACATACCGTACCACCACCCCCCTCAAATATCGGGTCGATAAATCCCCTAACCTTAGATATCTCCTCATCACGCCCTATAATCTCATCAGTCGGGATAAGTAAACCCTTCCTCTCCCTCTCGTAAACACCAACCCGATCCCTGCCATGCCTCTTAGCACTGTATAAATTCCTATCCGCTATGTCAAATAACTCCTGCCAGTCCCTCGCATTCTCAGGAGATGACGCTATCCCTATACTCATCGTTAACCTTATCTGAGAAAACTCCCTGACACGACATTGCTCGATAAAACGCTGCGATATCTTCACAGCCTGACCATAATCAGTACTGGAAAGCATACAGATAAACTCATCACCTCCATATCGAAATACCGTATCACCCTGCCTTAATAATGACTTGAGAAATAACGCAAACTCCTTGAGTACTACATCACCACGAGTATGACCATACGTATCATTCACATTCTTGAAATGATCCAGATCAATCAATACTATCGATAACGGGATATTGTTACCCTGAGTCTCCTTTAGCCTACCCGATACAAGTGAAATGAGATATCGACGGTTGTAAAGTCCCGTTAAATCATCAAAATACTCTCTACCTATTTTTTT
>JAGMEZ010000377.1 GCA_023127905.1 Caldifarciminota bacterium | reverse complement strand
AGCTATCTGTTCATACCCTTCTTTTCTTGCTTTACTGGCAAAGTAGGTATATCGGTTTCTTGCCTGAGATTCTCCTGCAAAAGCGCTCAGAAGATTCTTCTCGGTTTTGCTTCCTTTCAACTCCATTACTACCTCCTTTCAATTTGTTGATTTCCACAGTCCATGAACATTGCAGTATTCCCGGATTGTGATGTTCTCAGCTTCTGTATCGAATGTTGCCTCTGGAATATCCCCAGGTTTGAGGAATTGTCTGTATACCTTTCCATTAGCAATTACTTCTATCCATTCTATATAGTGTTTTTCTTCCATAGGATGTTGAATTGAACCTACCTTTACTAAAAAACCTTTTTCCGTTTTTTCAATTACAGGCAGATGTTTTTCTTTTCCCTCTTGCTCCTCTGTCTTCTCTTCGAAAAGCTTCATAGGCTGACCACAACAGACAAGCTCTCCTACCCCTTCATGGAGAACTTCCACTATATTTCCGCAAATATCACATTTATATACCTGAAGTCTCTTAGTCATTCTTACCTCCTCATTATATATTTATTTGATTATATAGCTCAAAGACCATGAATTTTATTGCTATTTTTCTTTCGAAGCCGCTGGAGGAGTAAATACCCTTTGTCCAAGTTCACGATCAAGCATAAACAATCCACCAGAGGAATTACCTGCAAGTTTAAGTCTTTGGACTACCCCATCAGCTGAGGCTTCCTCTTCTACTTGCTCTGTCACAAACCACTGCAGGAAATTATTTGTTGCGTGATCCTTTTCGGAAATCGATAGATCAACAAGGTCATGGATTAAAGCTGTTACTTTCTGCTCGTGCTTATATACAATTTCAAAAGTTGAACTTGGTGAATCCCATTCTCTTGGTGGCGCTTCAATTGCGCTCAGGGTTATTTTTCCTCCACGCTCAAGGATAAAATTATAAAACTTCATTGCATGCATAAGTTCTTCTTGAGCCTGAACATTCATCCAGTTTGCAAATCCTTTAAGGTTAATCGAATCAAAATATGCAGACATTGACAGGTACAGGTAGGAAGAATACAATTCAGCGTTTAACTGCCTGTTTAGAGCTTCCTCCATCCTCTCTTTAATCATTATAATCCTCCTTTTAAAGAATACAAAAACTAAACAGAAACGACTTCTTTTACCCCTGGGACTTCTTCCTTTAATATTCTCTCAATTCCTGCCTTCAGGGTTATCTGGCTCATTGGACATCCTGAACATGAACCAACTAATTTTACCTTTACAATACCATCTTCTGTCACTTCTACCAATTCTACATTACCACCATCTGCTTGCAGAGATGGTCTAATCTTCTCCAATGCTGCTTCTACTTTTTCTTTCATTTTTCCTCCTCTATAAATTTATTAAATTTAATCATATAAAGCTGCAGTTCTGAATATTACAGCAATTTTGCTGATTCCTTCGGCTTCGGCACCTTGACCACAAGAAAACGAACAATCTCTTCACTCTCATTATACCAGCAATGTGGGATTTTAGCAGGACTTTCAATAAGCGTATCCTTATCGACTTCTTTCTTCTCGTTACCTATCTCAACTATTCCCTTACCCTCAAGTACATAGAAGATTACATTCACAGGGGTGGAATGACGTTTCAGAGCTTCTCCTGGTTTCAGTGAAATATGAACTACCTGAGCATCATCTGTGTCATAGATTCTTCTTGCATCAACCCCGTGGGGATTCTGTGTAACATCAGCCTTTTTTACATCTATTATTCTCATTGTTATTACCACCAATTATTTTGGTTTTCTGTCATCAGCTTTTATTTATCTGTATACCCATTATCTTGATACCATCCTTCGTCTTCATCGATAACGTTGCTGGCTCAGTAATAAAACACTGTCCTTCTTTAATGTTCGCTTTTTCTTGATTAACTCTTAGTTCCGCTGTTCCCTCAATAACATAGAAAATAACATAAGAAGCCATGTCACAAGTTGGCATCTCTCCGCCGGGTGGAAGTTCGGTAATTCTTGCTTTGAATTCTTCAGCTTTATAAAAGACATTCTTGTCCCTTTCCTCATATGGATATGATGTCATTTCTTTAAGGTTGAATACTTGCATCATCTTTACCTCCTGCTATTTTG
>JAGMEZ010000376.1 GCA_023127905.1 Caldifarciminota bacterium | reverse complement strand
GTCAATTCTTTATCTGCCTTACAAGAAAAGGGTGTACCCATCTTGATAATCAATATACTGCGTTCGGTGAAGTAATTAAAGGAATGGATCAAGTGGACAAAATAGCTACAGTAAAGCGAGACGAAAATGACAAACCGCTCGAACCAATTGTAATGGAATCAGTGAAAATAGAAATTCCAGAAAAGTAAAGCATTAGTAAATATAAAGTAAGTAATAAGGGTAGACCCACGCCTGCCCCGTTAATGCAGAGCATTTTTACGGGGTACGTGCCTTTTTGCTTATTGCATATCACAAAACCTAATTATCTCATCGGGAGTGACCGGTGCTGCACCGAGTTTTGTCACTTCAATGGCTGCTGTGACACTGGCAAACTTTGTCGCTTCATGCATATTATATCCAGCAGTCATGGCTAAAGTCATAGCAGCAATTACTGTATCTCCTGCCCCGGTAACATCATAAACATCAAGGGCATGGGGCTTAAGAAAGTACGGTTTCTTCCCCTTTTCAATCAGAACCATTCCCCTCTCCCCCATTGTTAGAAGAATCGCTTCTGCTTTTATTTTCTTCTGCAACCATCTTAAGGTTTTTACAATTTCATTAATATGTATGAGCGACTTCCCAGAAACCCTTTCCAGTTCCCTTATATTCGGCTTAAAAAGTGTTACCGACTCATAGTCAAAAAAATGCTCAAATTTTGGGTCAACTGTTATCGGTAAATTTCTCTTTTTTGCAAAATCAATAATTCTCTGTATAAGGCTTTTTGTTAATAGTCCCTTATTATAATCTTCAATAATTATCGCAGCTAAATTTCTTTCAATTCTTCTTAAATATGTAATTATTCTATCTTCTATTTCCCTGTCAATAGAAAATGTCTCCTCAATATCGACACGAACAACCTGTTGGTGGTGGGCGACTACCCGTTTTTTTACTATCGTTGACCTTCCCTTAAGAATAAAAATTCCTTTATCATTCATTCCCTCTTCCTTTAGAAGAGACTTCAACGTCTCACCGGCAGCGTCACTCCCAGCAATGCCAAGAAGAAGTGGTTTTGCGCCAAGTGAATGTGCATTAAAAGCAACGTTACCCGCACCGCCAAGAGAACAAGATTGTTTTTCAATCTTGACAACAGGAACAGGAGCCTCGGGTGAAATCCTCTCAACTCTTCCCCACAGATACTCATCAAGCATAACATCACCCACTACAAGAATCTTTTTATTCTTTATATTGTTAAGAATTGCGATTGCTTTATCTTTTCGCATAGAATGTCCTTACCACACTATACTACCAAAGTCAAGGAAAAATGGTGTTTGAGGAATTAATGAAAACAGTTGACAAATTAATTTTTTTGTGCTAAATTATTAGCTAATGGGGCTGTGGCGCAGTTGGGAGCGCGTCTGACTGGCAGTCAGAAGGTCACGGGTTCGAATCCCGTCAGCTCCACTTTTGATAAATTGTTATACATTTTTCTCTCATTTCCAGCAACAGGTCTTTTTATTTATTAAAAAGGAGGGAGTATGAAACAGATCGTTGTCTTGGCAATCTTGTGTATTTTTCTCTTCCCAATTACTCTTCTTTCTCAACAAGGGGGGGCAATCGTTTACGGTCCAAAAATACAGGTAAATGATCCTGACCCGGACAGTACGCTTCAGAACCATCCAGCAGTGGTGATCGACGATTCACTCCACATCTTCGTTGCATGGCAGGATGACAGGGATGAAGATGGAAACTATAACATCTATTTCTCTAAACTCGAGAACTATCAGGACACGGTATTCACCCCTGACATTTCCATCAGTGATACTTTGAATCCAACATTAGATGAATGGTTCCCTCGTATTGCTGTCGATAAAGATAACATCTA
>JAGMEZ010000375.1 GCA_023127905.1 Caldifarciminota bacterium | reverse complement strand
ATCCTATATGCCCTGCAATTATTACATTATCTCGATATCCAATAAATGCAGCACCAAAATTATCACGATAATCTGGGAAGGCGAAAACAAGGTCAAAATAATTAACACCCCTATCAATAGCAGCATGAACAACAGAAACTACATTTTTCCTTGGTTTTCTATTCAAATATTCTGTTCCCAGTCCAATTATGCTTACATCAAACCCTGTTTTTCCGAGTTTACGATACTTCATTGCTTGGTTATCCATATATATTCCTTTTCCAAAACAACACGAATAAAATCCCGATATAATTAAACATGGTTAATTTTGATAATTTTCCTTCCCTCTATGCCTTTAAAATACTCAACTTTTTCCCTAAACTTTAACACCGAAGTATTTGGTTTTACACCAGCGTAGATAATAAGACTCCCGTGCTTTTTCAGGCAATGCATTATCATCTCTTTTTCTTTCTCTAAAATCCTCTTCCCTCTCACTAAAACATAATCATAATCTTTTAAACTCTCATATTCATGTTCGAACCGCTCACATAAAACAGATGTATTTTTAAGTTTTAGTTTCGATCTTATATGGCGCAAGAAAATACATTTTTTTCCATTCGATTCAATCATATCAACCTTGCTCTCAGGAAATTTCACAGCAAGAGGGATAGCGGGTAGACCATTACCAGAACCTATATCAAGTAGCTTATCTGATTTTTCGATTCTTAAGTTTAACAAAATTGAGAGTGAATCAATAATATGTCGTTTAATAAACCTGTCCTTTTCTTTCTGTGAGATAAGATTAATCCTTTTATTCCATAGAAAGAGTTCCGAATAATACAAGAAAAGTAGATTGGCTTCTTTTTCTACCAATGAGATTCCGAAGTCCTCTGATTCTTTCAATAATAATTTAATAAACTCTCTCTGATTCATTTTCTTACCCAGATGTTTCACGTGAAACAATCAGAACAAATTCCTTTTTGCAATGTTTCACGTGAAACTTTTTAAGGATTTTGATTTCCACAGAAACCCCTTTATTTTCATGAAAACGTCTTCAACCTTTATATTCTTCAAACATTCAAGGGAATCGCATCTCTTTTTAGCACATGGACTGCACTCTAAATTAGAGTATATATAATCCCCATCTTCCGGAACACTGTACGGAAACCATATGTATGGATCAGTTGAACCGAAGATAGCAATAGTTTTTGTTCCAACAGCCTGCGATAAATGCAAAGGTCCTCCATCATTGGTTATTAAAAGATCAATATTCGACAGGAAGTAAGCAAATTCCCGAAGAGATACAGGAGGAAGATAAGCTAAATCCTTATTTGATAGCATCTTAATCTTCTCAATTACATCTGCTTCAGCCTTTGAACCAGTAATAACAACCTGATACTCGTTTTCTTGGAGTAAATCTGCTAACTGTGCAAATTTTTCAGGAAACCACCTCTTGGTTTCAAACAGACATCCAGGATGAATTGCAACCGTAAGTCTTTTTATATCAAGACTTAACTGTTTATAATATTCCTTTTTAAACTTCCTCCTTTCTTCTTCAGACAGAATAATTGAGACCTTTCTCGTAATAGGCTCCATTCCAAGACGGGTAACTGCCCTTAGGTTCGAATCAATTGCAGGAATGGATTCTGAAATATCAACCGGATGGGAATAAAATCTTCCTCTAAATCTTTTTGGTTTTGACCATCCTATTCTCATCTTTGCACCAGACAGCAGGCTTAATATTAGAGAAAAGGGTGTTGAAATTAGATCAAAAACTAATGAGTACTTCCCTCTTATTCTCCTTACAACATTTACAATTCCAACTATCCCTTTTTTTACCTCAACTATCTCATCAATGTCCTGGTCATCTGTGAAAAGTTCGACACTCTGAGTATCAAGAATTAGTGTTACTTTTGCAAATCTAAAGTATTTTCGTATTGTACGAATGGCAGGAGTCGAAAGGATTACATCCCCTATACCTCGTTGTTTTATAATTAAAATCCGTTTTTGGGTAGGAAAAAAAATGTTATTTGTTCTCAAATGAAAAAATCATTTTTATACTTGTTGCAAACAACTTACTCATTACCTTTGAAAAGATACTTACACCCTTTACAGCTCGTTACTGAACTGAGATTTTGCATTCCACAAACAGGGCATGTCTTATAAAAACTGCTCTTAAAAGCTTCTCCTAAAGTTCCTTCTGGTTTTTTCTCTACATTCACTTTTTCCGCAATTTGTTTGAATTCAGATATATCTTGAAGCTTTTTCCATTCTCCTAAACAGGGATGAAAAACCCAAGTATTTTCTAAAATTTTCCCTTCTCTAATAAAAAATATAAGATCATCTTTCGCCAATGGACCTTTAACCTCTCCCGAAATTCTGTACTTCCAGTGATAGTCCTCACCTGCATATTTTGCAATGTCACTAATTTCATTTATTTTTATCCACTTATCCTCTTTCTCATAATAGAGCTCATCATACACAGAAATTCTACCACTACCGAGCTTTTCTGTTAACTCCTCCATTGATAATTCACCTAAAAAAGTAGTACCTCTTCTTATCTTCACCTTTATAGACATAATTTCCTCCTTAAGTCCATTCTTTTCTCTCTTTGATTATAGTAAAAATTCTTTTCTGTGTCAATAAAAAAAATTCACAATTACTCTTTTCTTAACTTATTCATTCCTATAAAACCATTAAAAATATTAGAAAATTTATTTGACATTCCTTCTGTTTTGAGATATATTCAGAAATAACTTTTTACAAAACTGGGTTGAATACTTGAATTTTGCTTCTTGAATTCCTCAAATTGATTAAAAAATGGAGGTACAATGAGGGTTCTCTTATCCGGAAACGAAGGAGTTGCACGAGGTGCATATGAGGGTGGATGTCAATTTGCTTCAGCATACCCTGGAACACCAAGTACAGAGATTCTTGAGAATATCGTAAAGTATAAAGATGTCATCTACTGTGAATGGTCTACTAATGAAAAGGTCGCTTTGGAAGTTGCAACAGGCGCAAGTTTTGCAGGTGCGAGAACACTCTCTGTAATGAAACACGTTGGTCTTAATGTTGCAGCAGACCCATTCTTTTCCCTTAGTTATATTGGAACTACTGGAGGAATTATTATTGTTAGTGCTGATGACCCTGGTATGCATTCATCAT
>JAGMEZ010000374.1 GCA_023127905.1 Caldifarciminota bacterium | reverse complement strand
CCAGTGATGTTGTACAGTGTTTTGATGAGAATGCGACAACCGAAGGTACCATTAATGAGTCCGTTGTTCAGATAATGATGGACGAATCAATAAAAACATTAACAGGAATAAGTAATGTTGGGGATGCATGGAAATCAATATTTGGTGGTATTACTGATAGCAGTATAATCAGTATAAAGGTGAACCCTATAAACAGTGCGCTGCCCACTAATCCAGAGTTTGTAAATTGTATCGTTAATGGTCTTGCCCAGATGGAATTTGGCAGTGTGAATTATAAAAAGAATAATATTATTATCTGGGGCCGTTCTGATGGAGACTTATCCAGTTCAGGTTATACAATCTACGACGGCAATGACCCGGATACGGTACGCTGTTTTGGAACAAACCATTCTGGTGTTGGCTATGATTATGGTTATCCCCTTAATGTAAATGGCGTGACCAGTTATCCAAGCAGAATTCTAAACATAATGAGTGATTATGTTATAGATGCAGCGATACTGAAAACCCTGGGTATTTCAACTGTAACGATGTGTTTGAAAAATCACTACGGTTCGATAAATAATCCTGGTTCATTACACAGTAATCAATGTAATCCATATATCCCCTCACTTAGTCAACAGATTCGTGACGTTATAACACCTAACAATATTCAGAAGTTATTTATTATTGATGCACTATTTGGAAGATACGCTAGCTCATCTAATTTTAATCCCAAAATGTTAATAATGAGCTTTGATACTGTTGCGTGTGATTATCAGGGACAGAATGTAATAAATGAAGAGCGTGCAGTCCATGGATATAACCCAGTAGACGCAGCCCACATAACGACTGCTACACAATCACCGTATAACCTCGGTACAACCGATATTAACCTCATTGAGATAGTCAATCCATCTGGTATTGAGGAAACAAAGATAATCATACCTGCAGATGGAACCTTGAAGGTTTTACCCAACCCATTCAGAAGGCAGGCAACAATCACATTTTCTCAACCACGGATATCCACAGTATACATTGATTTAATAGATACTTCTGGAAGAATAAAAACAAAGATTTATTCAGGACAACTTTCCCATGGAACTCACCAGATAGATTATACAATTGATAAGAAATTTCCCTCAGGCACGTATTTTATAAGATTATACAGTTGTGGCAACGTCCGGATTAAAAAGGTGATGATACTGAACTAAAAAGCATCCCCCGATTCCCTTATCACCCCATCTCCTGATCCTCTGATCTCCTAATTCCCTGATGCCCTGATCCATCCCTATCTCCTTATCTTAAAATTTCCCTTGACATTTCGTAATAATTAGTTATAATATAGTATGTCGAAAATAAAACGACATGTAAAAATACGAATTATGTAGTGTGGGAAATGGACAAAGATCTGTGAATCCAGAATGGAATGGACCATGGCAAATAAAATCCGGGCGCGAAGATAATACCTGGATACTGGAAATAAAGATTCCAAAAGCAGGACTTGAACCTTTTAGTGGAAGAGAGTGACCACTACCCGGATAATTTCGGTATAATCGAGTTTGAGTAGGGAAATTTTTCAGGAGGTATTATGAAAGGCATATCAAGGCGTAATTTTTTAAGATATCTTGGTATTGGGTCTCTTGGGTTTCTTGCGAGACCCTTATTCCCATTTGCCCCAAAGGGACGTGGTTTTCGTGCCAGTGATGTTGTACAGTGTTTTGACGAGAATGCAACTACTGGAAATACAATAAATGAGTCGGTTGTGCAAATAATGATGGACGAATCAATAAAAACATTAACAGGAATAAGTAATGTTGGGGATGCATGGAAATCTATTCTTCCTGATATTAATGAAAATTGTATAATCAGTATAAAGGTGAATTGTATAAACTATGAGGTATCTACGCATCCAGAGTTTGTAAATTGCATTATCAATGGTCTTACACAGATGGAATTTGGTAGTGTGAATTACAAAAGAAATAATATTATTATCTGGGACAGATTCGATGATGAATTATCAGATGCTGGTTATGCAATATACGATGGAAATGATCCGAATACAGTACGCTGTTTTGGTTCAAACCATTCTGGTGTTGGTTATGATGCTACATGTCCTCTCCATATAAATGGTCCAGCTGGAACAATTACCAAATATCCAAGCCGGATTATGAGTCTGATGAGCGATTATGTTATTGATGCATGTGTCTTAAAGGATCATGATTGGGCTTATATAACTCTATCACTGAAAAATCATTATGGTTCAATAGATCAACCTATTGATTATAATTTACATTATAATCATTGTAATCCGTGTGTCCCTTCATTAAATCAGCAAATTCGAGATGTTATAAATCCAAATAATATACAGAAGATTTTTATCGTTGATGCTCTATTTGGCAGAATTGAGTGGGGACCTATGGGTTCGCCTAATTGTAACCCTAAAAAACTTATAATGAGCCTTGATACAGTTGCCTGTGATTACCACGGTCAGAATGTAATAAATGAAGAGCGTGTTGCCCAGGGATATTCTACAATAAATGCACCTTACATCACAACAGCCGCACAGTCACCATACAACCTTGGCACAACTGATATTAACCTTATTGAGATAGTCAATCCATCTGGTATTGAGGAATCAAAGACAATCATACCTGCAGATGGAACATTGAAGGTTTCACCGAATCCATTCAGCAATAAGACAGTGATTACATTTACCTTACCCCATGTATCAGCTGTACATCTTGATTTGGTAGATACTTCCGGAAGGATTGCATCAAGTATCTATTCGGGACAACTTACCACTGGTACCCATAAGATAGATTACAATGTTACAAAGAAGTTGTCAGCAGGTACTTACTTTATAAGATTATACAGTTGTGGTAAGACCCGAATAAAAAAGGTAACTTTAGTAAAGTAGGAGGAATGATGAGAAAGTTGTTGATTCTGTCACTGGTTTTTTTGGTATTATTCGCATGTTCCAAAAAAACAGAAAACGGAGAAACTGAGCCAAAAGATGTAGTTGATCTCGTACCGCTTGATAACGAAATCAGCGGTTGGTCAAAAACTTCAGCAATGCAAATTGCTGAGAATGATGCACAATTATGGGATCTTATTAATGGAGAGGGTCAGGTATATATTGATAATGGTTTTGTTAAATGTGCTTTTCAGACGTATACGGGCAATATTTCAGGACCAGTTGATCTAAAGTTAAGAATCTTTGATATGGGAGACACAACCAATGCTCAAAATGTCTATGATGAGGTGGCAGTCGGTTCTGAGATTCCGTGGACTGGAGATAATGCAGGGGAGGAAGCGCGTTATCGGCTAGTTACAGGTATTGTGGTTAACTACTACATACTTGATTTCTGGGATGATAAATTCTATACCTGGATGGAGATTAATGATGAATCAGATGCCGCTCTTCGTATAGCAAAACTATTTGCCTTGAATATTTCTCAGGAAATAAGAGCAGAGGATTAATAAGAGTTGGATGATATAACAAGAAGAGACTTTCTAAAGATCAGTGCGGGAATAGCTGTTATTTCTTTCCTACCTCAATTTCTTTTCAGTACTGGAAAGGAAAAGGTGTCCGGTCCTGTTATCGGTGTTGCCCATGGTGATGAATCAAAACTTGTAAAGGCAGCAGTTGACGCAATAGGAGGGATAGGTGCATTCATCAAAGAAGGTGACAGGGTTTGTATTAAACCAAATATTTCTTTTGCAGCGAATATTGAATGTGGTGCTACGACAAGCCCAGGGATTGTAAAACAGGTAGTTCGTCTTTGCCTTGCTGCCGGTGCATCCAAGGTTATTATCCTTGATCATACAATCCAGGATCCAAAACTCTGTGTTGAAAAAAGTAGAATTAATGAGGCAATAATCAACAGAAAGAAAGTAAG
>JAGMEZ010000373.1 GCA_023127905.1 Caldifarciminota bacterium | reverse complement strand
TGTCCTATATGTACTTCAGCACAATAGGGTCGAGTAGGTATCTTCGAATTTTTAATAAAGTTCCATTTTTAGAATTCTTTTCATGTTTTTCTCCCTTAAATTCCTCAGCTAACTTTTCTTTGTTTAGAGCAAAATCGATATCACTCATGTTTCTAACTTTATTTAGAAGTTGCTCTAACCTCTGCCTTTCCGCATCTTCATCAAACTCAGCTAAGATAGGTAAGTGTTCTTTTTCCTTTTTTATTATCCTATCAATAAGGTATTCCTCATTCGACATAAAAACATCATCAGGGATATTTCGTATCTTTTCAAGATGCCTTACTATTATCTCGGAACTACCTGCCTGCCCAACACGAGATTCTCCAGGAGGTGGAATAAGACATGGGATAAAGTTTTCTAATTGATAAACCTGTTGCGGTCCAAGTATGCTCTCTACTCCGCGTGCTACCTCGAATATTTCTTCCTCCTTTTCTCTCATCATTTCTTTCAATGAATGACTATAGGTAGAAATATCCTTTCCAAGAGATGGGGGAAGTTCCTTCCCATCACTAAGAATTTCAATTGACTTCTCAAGTCCAACCTCAAAAAGTTCCGTCTTTTCCACTATTTCCCTCTCAAAATTCTCCTCTATCTCTTTAATTTCATTAATGCTACTCTTAATGGTTGCCTTTTGTTTTTTTGAAAGTTCAATCCCATTCAAAAGGTTGAGGATTTTTACTTCTTTCGATAACATTCTCACCTGTTCCATATCCTGTGAGTTTAAAAAAGAAAAAGACAAAATAATCAATGAAAAACACAGAATCATCTTCATTTTTCCTCCTTTTACCCTATAGACACTAAAAATCTATTATGGTTTAAATCTTCTGTCTCTATCCCCCCCCTTTGGAAAAGGGGGACTTGTGGAAGGGATTTACTTTATAAAAGGGGGGGATTAAACAATGCTCAGGAGGATCTGTAGGGGGAGGGAAGAAACATTGGTATTTATGGCAGTAAATAACCTTTTTTTACTGAATCCTCAATAATCTCTTTTGCATATTCCCAGAGAGTGATTGAACCCTCTTCTATATGTTTATTACGATCGAAAACCATATCGCTTGTTACATTATGCTTCTTCCACGCATATCCCTTTGTATAATAATTATGTAAAAGAGGCTGCAGTCTGTCAAGAGATGCTGCAAAGCAAGCTTCAGGAGTTACCCGTTCTTCAAACTCCTCCCATAGAGAGCGTAACTCCTGTGACTGATCTTCTGGTAAAATATTAAATAATCTATCCGCTGCTCTTTTCTCTCTTTTCGACCTATCCTTCTGTGCTTTCTCATCGTAGCAAAATGTGTCTCCAGCATCAATCTCAACTATGTCGTGAATAAGAACCATTTTGATAACACGACAAATATCAATTTCCTTCTCCAATGTATACTCTGTTAGTAACAATGTCATAAGCGCCAAATGCCAGGAATGTTCTGCATCATTTTCATTTCTTGACCCATCCATCAGGTAAGTTCGCCTGTAGATATGTTTTAACTTATCAATCTCGACTATAAACTCAATTTGTTTTTTTAATCTCTCTTTTTCCATCACTTCTATTACCTCCTGATTTATATTTCCTTGCAATTTCTATCGCCTTGGTGAGTGCATGAATTCCCGCAACAATAGCACCCCTGCCTGCATTCGTATCAGTATAGTCTGACAGGAAATAATCCCACGCACTCAAATAGAATTGCGAATAATCACGCACAAGCTCCATCTCACCCGATTCTTTCAAAACCTCAACAATGCTTGTTCTATTAATGCCCTATGCTTCCTTGTATGATTTACCCATAATGCTGAGAACCCGTGAACCAATGGGTGAAATGTGCCAGACGAGGTTTCTCAATGCCTGCCATAAATACTTTGATGGTCTGTCAACAACGTGTAGCGGATACTTAGAAAGAAATTGTTCCTCATCCAATAATCGCTGACAATCAATGCGCTGCAACCTGTCCAACGCAGAGTCCTCAATCGAAAGATACGGTTTCCCATGCAAAACAGTTATAGTATTAGGTGGAGAAGGCACAAAATCATTGTCCTTTATTGCGGGATTGAGCATTACCAGTTGTGGTCGAGGAAAATGAATTGGTTCAGGTACATTTGAAAAGTATCGTTCCTCAACCTGCGCCTGTATCGTAAGGGCTTGCTCTGTTGTTCCAAAATACTGCTCAACCAGGGTATCCTCTGCAAGAAGAAGGTGGATATCAATATCACTTATTTCGGGGACATAATCGAGAGGGGAATCCCACTCTTTCTGTCCTGAACCCTTAAAATAGATTCCTTCTATCTCGGATTCTGGTATTTCCTCAAGTAAAACATCCACAAAAGCCTCAAGCATACACGTAATTTCTTTTCTTAGAACTTCCTTATCAGGATATTTATCTCCCCATAAAGTAGTCATATCATAAATTCTTTCATCACATAAAAGTTTAAAAGTTTACTCCTGTCCCCCCTTGGCAATCGGAGAACATTTTAAATGTTCTTTGCTCTCTTTATCAATATGCCACATTTTAGATTCATTAATTTTCCGCTTTGTTTCCTTACGAGGCTGGTGCCCGTCTTCAATAATTAAGGTACCATTCGGTTTCAAAATCCTATGGAACTCGTTCAGTAATTCCGATGGTTGATTTATTATATGAAACATATCCAATGCATAAATAAGGTCTGCACTGTTATCTCTAATTTTACAATTATATCCTTCTGTTAATACAGGTTCAACATTTTTAAGGTCGTACTTTTTAATTTTATTCTTTACCTCCTCAATTGCAAGTTTATGGATGTCAACTGCGTATACTTTTCCATTCTCTCCAACAAGCTGTGATACCCTACCAACATATCTTCCCGGACCACAACCATAGTCAATAACAGTAAATCCTTCCTTTATATTTAACATCTTGACACGCTTATCAAAAGGGTAAAAAAAATCTACAAATTTATACATCA
>JAGMEZ010000372.1 GCA_023127905.1 Caldifarciminota bacterium | reverse complement strand
GCAACCCTCTGTCTTTCACCGCCGGAGAGTTCGCTCGGTCTATGTCTTATCCTGTCACCAAGATCCACTTCATTCAAAACTTCAACAGCCCTTTTTCTCCTTTCTCTCGAATGTAAACCTGCATATACAAGTGGAAGTTCAACATTGTACAAGCATGTCTGGCGCGGAATAAGATTAAATGTCTGAAAAACAAATCCCATTTCTTTATTCCGGATAAGTGAAAGTTCATCATCATCCAACGCTGTTACGCTTTTACCATTAAGAAAATATTCTCCTTCTGTTGGTTTATCGAGACAACCTATTATATGCATTAAGGTGGATTTCCCGCTTCCAGATGGTCCCATAATAGAAAGGATTTCACCCTCTTTTATAGAAAGAGAGACTCCATCCAACGCTCTAACCTCAACTTTGCCCATCGGATAAATCCTTTTCACTCTAATAATCTCTATCATAGTTATCTCTTTATGTTAACGTATATTAGAAAAAAAGGTTTCAAAAAAATATCCATTTAGTTTTAACCGAAGAATAGACCTTTTGGCAGTATAAACCCAACAGCAAGCACGAGCAGGAGCCACAGAACCCAGAGTCCAAAAACAATGGAGAAAGCCTTTTTCTTCCCCATCCCGTAAATAATGGTAAAACCAAGAGATATAAGTATGAGATTCCATATAGTAAAAATATCTATCCTGTTAAGTACTTTGAAAAAAGGAGACTTAAAATCAAGATTTGGGACCAGCAGGGCAATACTCGTGTAAACCTGAGTGCTCTTCTTTATGAGCATCATTGACGATTTCACTATAGATTCGGGTATCCCAATAAGGAAAGAATAACTTACGATTGCCAGAACCTTTTTGAAAATTGTTCTACTACCAAAAAGCATAAATATCATAAAAAAGAGCCATGATTTTACGAAAACGATAAAAAAGAATGAGATGGTAACGGCAATAGGGGTTGTTATATAGGGTTTTATACCCCCAAGTCCTGCACTTGCTGCCTCCCTCTGTTCCTCCGTTAACTGTTCCATCTCCATTATTCTTTTTGATTGTTCAGGTATTATCACCTTCGGTAATGCAATCATTGTAAAAATTAGTGCTACTATAAGGGTAAGAACAACAGGAATAACCCAGTCAGGTTTTTCGTTGAGCTTCTTAAATGTTTCTACCGGGCTGAAATATAAATCTATAATCTTCTTCATTGAACCTTCCTTTCGCTATTAAATGAAACACCTGAGTGTTTGTAAATCCTCGTTGAATTTCATTATTCCTATCACAAACCACCATCAATGTCAAGAAAAATCATGATTTTAGACCTTCTACTCTATTACAACAGCAGTTCCGTAAGCTAAAAGTTCAGCTGCTCCACCCATTATAGAGGATGTAGTAAATCTTAAGGTAACAATTGCATTTGCACCCATCTCTTCAGCATTTTCCACCATCCTGTCAATCGACTGTTCCCTTGATTCAGCAAGCATTTTTGTATATTCCACAATTTCTCCACCCACTATATTTCTTAATCCTGCCATTATATCTTTCCCTACATGCCTTGCTCTA
>JAGMEZ010000371.1 GCA_023127905.1 Caldifarciminota bacterium | reverse complement strand
GCAAAACCTGCATACCCAATGAATATAGTTGGGGGGTGAGATATCATGAATATATTCTGTAGGAGCGGGTTCATCCCAGCTCCATCAGCAAGTATTAAGACGAGTCGTTCAAAAGGGTTACTAAAGAAAAGAATAAGTGCAATAAAGAAGAGTTCAATGATAAGAAGAATTACAGATGCATAGGATGTAAGTTTTTCAAGCTTTCGTCTTATTACTACAATGAAAGAGAATATAGAAAGACACCATAACCATAGGAGAAGAGAACCGTCCTGCCCTGCCCAGAATGCTGATATTGTATAGTAAATCGGAAGGTCTTTACTCGTGTAATTTGCTACATATGCATTTGAAAAATCTTTTGTGATGAGAAGTATGAAAAGAATTATGGAGCATGCAGTGATAAGAATAAATATTGATGAAATGCCCCTTAATCCGCTTGATTTATAATATACATTATTTTTTTTGATGCCTATAACGTAGCAAATTATTGAGTATACTGCAATAAGTCCAGAAAGTATTAAGAGGATATTACCTACTTCAGACAGCAATTATTTTCCTTATTTTTTTCTTATTTTTCGCTTTTTCCATCTTATTGTCTTAAGTCTCAGAACTCATGTTTTTATTTGGGCTTTGGTTTGTATTTAGATGGGCATTTGGTAATGATTTTTGAAGAAATAAAGATTCCATCGTTGCTCATTTTTCCCTCGACAACAACTTCTTTCCCGTCACCAAGAAGATCAGGTTTAACACCTTCATGAACAACAGAAAGTTTCTTCTCGCCGTCTGTTAAATCAAATTTTACAAGAAGTTTCTCAGGCTCCCAATTGATCGTTCCAGAGACAACTGTTCCATTAACCCTGAATGGCTTTTCTTGTAGAGTGGTTTTCTTCTCGAATACTTCGCTGACAGTGAGATAGTAAACCCCTGACTTCTTAAAACTTCTAAAAGCAAGAAATCCGATGCATATAATAATTATTAAAATTCCGATTATATATTTTAATTTTCTCATTTTTATTTTCCTTTTAGTTTATAAATAAAGGATACTCTAAATTATAATCTGGAGATTTTAAAGTGTGTAAAAGATTTGATTTTAATTTAGTAATGTTTAGTAGTTATTTCTATATTCTTTTTAAGATAGTTTTATATTAGTTTATTTTTTAAAAGGCATAGCCATTTTTTTAACCTGATCTTCAGTAAGAGGTTCTGCGTAACAAGAATATTGCATCATAGGTTTATCATCTTGCTTTAAAAGAACCCATGTATCACCATCCTTATCAACAAAATCCCATTTCAATTGGTCAGGAACAAGGGGAACAACGCCTTTCCAGGATATCATCGTACCATCCTTAAATTCTGCCATGTACACGGATTTACCCTCCGCGATAAGATTAACCGCTTCATTTGCATGGCAGTCAGTACATACACGAGCTTTTAATTGAACAGCATGGGTGAAGTATGGGGCGTAGGTAATAAATGACTTACCTTCGTGTACAAGCGTCTGGACGTTTCCAGAGGTAATTTTGCCCTTGTAATTAACAAGAAGCATCCAATCCTGAATCGGTGGAAAGAAATTTCCTGCTCGTTTTCCAGTTTCAAGGAATTTACTAAAATGACAATTCAAGCATGACGTAGTGTTGGCAACATGACAGGCTGCACAATCTAATTTTTCTTTGTGAACCTTATGAGCTCTGATATCTTCATCTTCGGGGGGATGGCATTTTTTGCACGTAACTTTTACTGCTCCTTCATCGCGCATAGTGTGATAGGCTATTCCATCACCATGAACATCCTGGGCACTATGACAGTCCGTACAGACCATTCCACTTGCTATATGGACATCAAGCACTCCCTTCTCTTTGCCGATTTTAAATGTAACCTTCTCTCTGGAATGACAGGCTAAGCAGGTGTTTAAATCTTT
>JAGMEZ010000370.1 GCA_023127905.1 Caldifarciminota bacterium | reverse complement strand
ATGGATTTAAAAGAGGCGATTAAGAAGTCGAAAAAGAGGAGTGACAAAGAAAAGGAAGCAGATTGTCTTATCGTATTTAGTAAGGTTTATCAGGATATGGCACAGTGCAATAAGGCTGCAAAGAAGGCAGAAATAGCACTCGATATTTATCGAGAACTGAACAATAGAAAAGGTGAGTCAGATAGTCTCAACAACATTGGTTCTGTCTATGAGATTCTTGGTAATTATTCAAAGGCATTGGAGTTTTACCAGGGTTCATTAAAAACAACAAAAGAGATAGTCGATCGCCGAGGAGAGGCTGCCAGTTTTTACAACATAGGTGTTGTTTATAAGAATCTTGGTGAATATAAAAAGGCTTTAAAATATCACCAGGATTCATTAAATATAAGGAAAGAGATTGGCGACCACAAGGGGGAAGCGGCGAGCCTTAAAGATATTGGTATTGTCTATGAAATACTTGGTGATTATTCGAAGTCATTGGAATTTTATCATAGTTCATTAAAAATAGTGGAAGTAATTGGTAATCGTAAGGGGGAGGCAGCATGTTTTAACAACATTGGTACTATTTATTACTATCTTAGTGAATATATAAAGGCATTAGAGTTTTATCAACGTTCCTTAAAGATAAGAGAAGAGATTGGCGATCGCCGAGGAGAGGCAACCAGTTTTAACAACATTGGCATTATCTATAGTAATCTTGGTGATTATTCGAAGTCATTGGAGTTTTACCAGGGTTCATTAAAAATAAGAGAAGAGATTGGAGACCGAAAAGGGGAGGCAGCAAGCCTAAACAACATAGGTGTTATTTATTACTATCTTGGTGAATACTCGACTGCACTGGAGTTTTACCAGCGTTCATTAAAGATAAGAGAAGAGATTGGTGATCGAAGGGGAGAGGGAGGGAGCCTAAACAACATAGGCGTTATCTATAATAATCTTGGTGAATATACAACCTCATTGGAGTATTACCAGCGTTCCTTAAAAATACAAAGGAAAATTGCGGATTGTTGGGGAGAGGTGGGAAGTCTAGTAGGTATTGGAGATACATTTCTTGAACTGAATAACTTCACAACCGCTGGTAGGTACTACAATAAGGCTAATTCAGTTGCACGAGAAATTAAATCAAAGCTATTTCTGTCCTATGTTCTTCTCGGTCTTACTTCACTCGATTTAGAAAAGAATAACTTAGTGAAAGTAAAAAAGGGATTAAAGCGAATTTTCTTGCTTGCTGAAGAACTTAGCTCGAAGGAAATAAAAGCCAAGTCCTTACGTCTTTCTGGTCGTTTTTATACAGTAAGGGAAAAATGGGATAAGGCAAAAGATTCTTTTAATGAATCAATATCAATCTTTAAAGAGACAAAGAATATTTTTGAACTTGCAAAGGTTCATTATTATCAGGGTTGTATGTTTTCTGAGTTTGGTGATAAGGCGAATGCAAAGAAATCATTTAAGTTGGCAATGAGAATATTTGAGAAAATAGGTGCAAAAGGTTGGATTAAGAAGATAGAACGTAGAAAAAACAAAAAATAAATGTTAAAGAACTTAGGATATTGACATAATTAAAGATAAAAATAATTAAAAGATGGGCAGTAAAAAGATAGGTAAAGAGTATTTTGATGATTTAACAGATCTTTTTAACCGTCGATATCTCATTTCACTAATACCGAGTAGACTAAAGAAGGTACAGCGCGATAAAGTATCATTATCGATATTGTTAATTGATCTGGATCATTTCAAGAATGTGAACGATATTTATGGTCATGCTCGTGGTGATGTGGTGCTCAAGGAGTTTGGGTTGTTTCTCAAGGTATTATTAAGACAGGATGATACGGTATTTCGATATGGGGGTGATGAGTTTATCTGTCTGCTTTCTGAAACCGATTATAATCAGGCTGTGAAGATATCACAGCGTTTTATCGAGCAATGTCGTGTCAGGGAGTTTTCTCAGATAAGGTTAACGATGAGTGTAGGGATAGCGTCATCTCCTGAGAATGCGAGGGACTGGCAGGAGTTATTTGACATAGCGGATAGGAATTTATACAGTGCTAAGAGGCATGGTAGAGATCGGGTTGGTGTTTTTGAGCCAGAGAGAAAAGGATTAAATATCCCGAGTGGTGAGGTAGTTGGACGGGATCAAGAGATAAATAAAATTGAGAAATTTATTAATCCGATATTCAGTGGTAGAGGTGGTGCGGTATGTATCAGTGGTGAGGCTGGTGTTGGTAAGACGAGATTAGTGCGCGAGATTGTAAAGAGCACTAAATTTCAGGATATTCAATTTTTAGAGAGTAATTTATCAGCCACGACAAGGTCGATCCCCTATTATCCTTTCAGGGAGATTATTCGTACAATTATTAACATAAATGGCGGGGAAAAAAGTATAACCAAGATGTCCAGAGCTTATCAGATTGAGCTCATCAAGATAGTACCTGAATTATCTGATAAATCGAAGAAGACAGATGAACATATCTTTGTACTTGATAAGTTTCGTCTTTTTGAGGGGGTAAGGAAATTTTTAGAGTTGCAGGTTTATAAAGTACCTCTTTTTGTATCTTTGGATAATATTCATTGGGCAGATGAGGGTTCTTTGGAACTTCTTCACTATCTGATCAGGTCACTTAAAAAGAGTCCGATTTTATTTTTTTTGATCTCTCGTATTGAAGAGGTAAAAGAAAGTTATTTTCAAAATTTGTTGCGTATGATGGGACGTGAAAATCTTTACGAGAAAGCGGATATTGAACCACTGGAAACTGCTGATGTTGCACGCATACTTTCATTAATTTTAGATGGTAGTCCATCTCTTGAGCTTACTGATTATATATTCAAAGAGACTGGTGGTAATCCATTTTTCATAGAGGAGTTAATGAAATCCTTAGAGACAGGTTATGCTCTTTCTTGGGATAGCGAGAAGTGGGTATTTGACAGAGGAAAGAAGGTTGATATTCCTTATTCAGTTGAGGGTGTTGTTGAGAGGAAATTGGGAATGATTGATGACAAGGCAGTTAATTTATTAGAGTATGCGTCAGTAATTGGAAGAGAATTTGATTTTACTTTTTTACGGGATGTAACCAGAATGAATGAAGGCAATCTTTTTGATTTAATGGATGAGGTATTGGATGTGAGGTTATTGAAAGGAACTGGCAGAGAGCGTTATCGTTTTTCCAAGGATATAATCAGAGAGATAATATATCGACAGATAAATGAGATTAAATTAAAGCGTTATCATCAAGCAATTGGTGAGAGGTTACTGAGTTTATATGAGGGGCGTACTGGGGAGGTGGTTGAGGAATTGTCGCATCATTTTTATTTAAGTGGAGACAGAGAGAAATCGATAGAGTATAGTATGATTGCTGCAGGTAGGGCGAAAGATATGTATGCGAACCAGGATGCGATAAGATTTTACACTTGGGCGATTGAGTGTTTAAAGTATGAGACAGTAGTGAGTAGAGAATTGGATGAGATTGAATGTTTAAGAAATCGATCTAATGTATTAAGTTTAACAGGAGAGAGTGAAAAGGCAGTTCTTGATTTAGAGGAGGCAATCAAAAAGGCGAAAGAGCTGGGTAACAAAAATGAGGAAGCAGATTGTCTTATTGCTTTTTGTAAGATATACATTAATAGAGCTCAGTATAATGAGGCTCTACAGAAGGGAGAAATATCCTTAGAAATATGTCGAAAACTGAATAGCAAAAAAGGTGAGGTAAAAAGCCTTAATTATATTGGCAATATTTACTGGCATCTTGGTAAATATCCTAGGGCATTGGAGTTTCACCAGCAAGCATTAAAATTAGCTTCAGAAATTGAAGACTATAAAGGTGAAGCAAAAAGCCTTAACAACCTTGGCATTATTTATGATAATCTTGGTGAATATTCTAAGTCATTGGGTTATTACCAGCGTTCATTAGAGGTAGCTGAAGAGAATGGCGACCGTTTGGGTAAGGCATCAAGCCTCAATAACATCGGTATTGTTTATGGTAACCTTGATAAGTATGTTAAGGCACTGGAATTTTGCCAGCGTTCACTAAGAATAACTAAAGAGGTTGGCGACCGCAAAGGTGAGGCAGCAAGCCTTATGAATATTGGTGTGGTTCATCATAATCTTGGCGAATATTCAAAGGCTTTGGAATTCTTCAAGGGTTCATTAAAGATAGCAGAAGAGATTGGTGATCGAAATAGTGAGGCATTATGTCTTAGCAACATCGGTATCATACACTGGTATCTTGGCGAATATTCAAAGGCTTTGGAATTTTATCAGAGTTCATTAAAGATGGCTGAAGAGATTGGCAATCGTATGGGTAAGGCATTATGTCTCAGCAACATCGGTATCGTACACTGGCATCTTGGTGAGTATTCAAAGGCATTAGAGTTTTACCAGGATTCATTAAAAATACGAAAGGAGATTGGTGACCGTAAAGGTGAGGCGGCAAGTCTCAACAACATTGGTGTTATTTATAGTGGTTTTGGTGAATACTCAAAGGCACTGGAATTTTACCATAATTCATTAAAAATATGCGAAAAGATTGGCGACCGTGAAGGCAAAGCATCAAGCCTTGTTAACATTGGCGCAGTTCATTGTAATCTTGGTAAATATCCAGAGGCTTTGAAATTCTGCCAGGATTCATTAAAGATAAGAGAAGAGATTGGTGATAATCAAGGCAAGGTGGAGATTTTTTTAAGTTTTGGAAATGCATTACTTGAAATGAATGATTTGTCGACTGCTGGACGATATTATAATAAAGCTTATTCGATTAGCAAGGAATATAAATCAAAGCTTCTTCTGGCTGATGTTTTGCTCGGTCTTATTTCATTTCACTTAAAGAAAAATAACATGAGCAAGATAAAAAATAAATTAAATCAAATATTATCTCTTGCAGATGAGCTCCGCTCAAAAAAAATAAAGGCTGAGGCACTTTGTCTTTCTGGCCGCTTTTGCACAAAAGAAAAAAAATGGGATAAAGCGAAATCTTCGTTTAAAGAATCATTATCAATCTTCAAAAAACTAAAGAGAAAGTCTGATTTTGCTCAGGTTCATTATTATCAGGGTTGTATGTTTTCTGAGTTTGGTGATAAGGCGAATGCA
>JAGMEZ010000037.1 GCA_023127905.1 Caldifarciminota bacterium | reverse complement strand
AAATAGAACAAGGGCAGAAGCACCGCATCTGCTGAGTTCATTAGCAATTCGTGCCATTGAGGTGAAGTACGGGCCGAGTTTTACTGCTATTGGTATAGTTATATGAGTTTTAACTTCTTTAAAAATCTTAAAATATTGATCTTCAATTTCTTTTCCAGTTCGCTCAGGATCACTTGGCATCAAGGAAATGTTTAATTCCAGAGCATCTGCACCGGCTGAGACAATTTGCCTTGCATACTGTACCCACCATTTTTGTGATATACAGTTGAGGCTGGCAATTACAGGGATATCGACTGCTTTCTTTGATTCCTCCACTAACTTTAGATATTCTCGGGGACCGAGTTCCATACCCATTCCCCTGACATAGTCAAATGCTTCAGGACGCCAGTTCGGCAAGGAGTACTCTTCTATTTCTTTAACCTCTGCATCTATTTGTTCCTCAAAAAGGGATTTTAGTACAACAGCACCTGCACCGGCATCCGCACAGTGACGGACACCATCGAGTGTTTTGGTTAAACTGCAACTTGCGACTATTATAGGGTTTCGTAAATTAAGTTCCATATACTTAGTTGATAGGTTACTCATTATTTCTCCTTTTTATCTGTTGAAGGATTTCTTCTTTTGCTAACATAGGGTTTTGCTATTTTTCTATTATATATATATAATGATTTGAAAATTTAAAGTCAAGTTTTTTCTGAGTTTCCTAAAGGGTCAAAACTTTAGTTACACAGTATGATTAGTGATATTTGTGCCTGGTCTGTACAAATGCACTGATTGGGAAAATAGAATTAGTGTTGAAATTTCGATTTTTTATCCTTTGATTGTAGTGATAACTGGAGTTAATTCTTTCGCAAATGCAAATATGCTGAAGATGCCGCCCGTGTGAATAAAAATTACTTTTTTATATTTCTTTTTCTTTACATGATTTAACATTCCATAAAATGACTTTCCAGTGTAAACAGGTTCTAAAATGATTCCCAGTTTTGCCACACGGATTATAGTTTTTAATTCAGCAGGATATGGAATGGCATATCCTGCACCGATATAGCCATCTATGAAGTTTATGTCTCCCTCGCTGACTGTGATTTTCATATTAAACGTATCTATTGACTTTCTACATATGCGCAGGATTTTCTCTGTAAAGAATTCAATCGTGTCGCAGACAAGCACTCCATTCAGGTCTACCTTCAAATTGTATAGTTTCTTTCCGAGCAACAACCCGGCGTACGTTCCACCTGACCCGACCGCACAGTAGACTGCTTCTATTTTTTCTCGTTTTATAAAAGTTTTCATTTCTTTCATGCAATCACGGTAACCTAATATACCAATTTCATTTGATCCCCCCTCCGGGATTAGATAAGGTTTTTTACCTTTTTTCTGTAATTTTTTTGCATAGGCTTCCATGATTGTATCACGGTGTTTGTACTGAGTTGGTGTAATATAATTTACCTTTGCACCAAATAATTTATCGATTAAGAGATTTGCTGTAGATATTTTTGGGGGTTTCCCATGTACACGAAGAAAAAGGTGGCACTCAAATCCAAACCTTTGTGCAAATGCTGCTGTTATTCGACAATGGTTTGATTGAGCTCCACCACAGGTAATTAATGTATCGCATTCCTTACTTTTCGCATCTGCAACAAGGTACTCAAGTTTACGTGCCTTATTGCCTGAGATAAGTAATCCATTCAGGTCATCGCGTTTAATATAGATTCGTACAGCACTACCCAGTCCTTGGATTTCCTCAATAGGTGTTTTAAGTGTTATCTTTAGTGGTTTCAACAGGTCAACCGTCTTTTGTTAATGATTTGATTTCTTCTTTATCTCCTCTGCTTTTTTTATTCCTGCAAGAAATGCTTTTTTATTAATTTCCTCGGTTCCTTTTGGTACCCGTGAGAGAATCGCAGATTCTACTGCCTTGCGTGATACCACGGAGGAAAGTTCAGTTACGAGTCCAAGTGCAACAATATTTGCTGTAAGGGTTTTTCCAGTTTCTTTTAATGCTATGTCAATGATGGGAACTTTGTAAACCTTGAATTTACCTTCGGGAATATCAGTAACTAATTTTGAGTCTACGAGAAGAATACCATCTTCTTTTAAATCCTTATAGTATGAAGAACAGGCTTCCTGGGTAAGAGCAACAAGAAGGTCGATATTTTGTGCTTTAGGGAAAATAATTTCTTCATCAGATATGATTACTTCTGAGCGTGATGCGCCGCCACGTGCTTCAGGTCCGTAAGATTGACTTTGTGTTGCATTCTTTCCATCATAGATAACGGCTGCTTCGGCGAGAACCTTTCCTGCAAGAATCAATCCCTGTCCACCTGAACCACTCAATCTGATTTCATATTTTTTTGACATTTTCCCTCCTTGATGATTTCTCTTTCATAGTATGAAACGAATTCACTCCGCTCTGAGTCCTCGAATATCCCTATCACAATTTTACCTTTAAGTTCGTCCTTGCTCATGCCCTCTGCTTTCTTTGTTGTTATGGATATCGACTTAATCCACTCCATGTTTTGCGTAGCATCCGAGCCAAGTTTGTTTTTCCTTCCAAAACTTGTAGGACACATAGTAACAGCTTCTACAAAAGAAAACCCCTTTTTGTTGAGAGCCTGAAAGATTATTGAGTCGAGTGCGGGAACATGGTATTCTGTTCCACGGGCAACAAAGACTGCTCCTGCTCCTCTTACCATACTGCAGAGGTCAAACGGGGGTTCAGCATTACCGTAAGGTGAAGTGCTTGAAAAAAATCCTCTTGGTGTTGTTGGCGATTTCTGCCCACCTGTCATACCATAAATGTAATTATTAAAGACAATTCCTGTGATGTTAATGTTTCGTCTTGCAGCATGTATCAGATGGTTTCCGCCAATAGCAGCTGAATCGCCATCACCCATAACGGCTATAACATTCAATTCAGGTCGCGCGAATTTTATACCAGTCGCAAAGGCAAGTGCTCTTCCATGTGTTGTATGAAGAGTGCAAAAATCTACATATCCGGGAATCCTTCCGGCACATCCAATACCAGAAACCATAACTATATTTTCCTTTTTCCATCCAATTTTGTGGATTGCGCGTAGGATTGAAGCAAGGATGAGTCCATGACCACACCCGGGACACCAGACGGAAGGGAATTTCCTCTCTCTCAGGTAACCTCTTGCTATTTCAGTGTACAATCCCCACCTCCTTTAATTTATTAAGTATATTCGATGGTGTAACAATCTCACCATCTGCCCTTCCCACGGTAAAAACATCACATGTTCCTTTGACAGCAGCTTCAACAGTGGATTTTAGTTGCCCCAGGTTCATTTCAGCAAGAACAATAGCTTTAACATTTTTTGCCATATCAGCAATTTCTTTATCTGCGAAAGGCCAAATAGTTATTAACCTTAGAAGACCAAGTTTTATGCCTTTATCCCTTGCGATAAGAATTGCTTCTTTTGCTGAACGGGCAACTGAGCCATATGCAATAATAGCAATTTCGGCATCCTCAAGCATAAAACTATCTGTTTTAACTATCCTGTCCCTATTGTCGATTATTTTATCTCTCAGGCGATTTAACAATAGTTCAGTTTTTTTACTGTCATCAGTAGGAAATCCTGTTTCATCATGAGTAAGTCCAGTAATATGGAATCTATAACCACTTCCAAAGTCAGCAAGAGGTGGGATTTTTCCATAAGAGGTATCAAAAGGTTTATATTCCTCAGGTGGTACATTGGATTTTAGTCTGTTAATTACATTGATGGAGTTGTCTTCGGGAATTACCAGTTTTTCTCTCAGGTGAGCAATCACCTCATCCGTCAGGAAAATGACAGGGGTTCTAAACTCTTCAGAGAGGTTAAAAGCATCAATTATAAATGTATAGCATTCCTGAACACTGGAAGGAGATATTGCAATAATTTCATGGTCACCGTGTGTTCCCCACCGTGCCTGCATTACGTCACCCTGTGATGCATGTGTGGGTAATCCTGTTGAGGGTCCACCTCTTTGTACATTCACGATCACACAGGGAACCTCACCCATAATAGCGAAACCAATATGCTCCTGCATAAGGGAGAACCCAGGACCGCTCGTAGCAGTCATCGATTTTTCCCCGGTAAGTGATGCTCCAATAACCGCAGCAAGGCTTGCTATTTCATCTTCCATTTGAATGAATCGTCCACCTATCTTTGGCAGTTCTAATGAAATAACTTCTGCTACTTCAGAAGAAGGTGTGATCGGATATCCTGCAAAAAAGCAGCATCCTGCACGAATTGCTCCATAAGCAATTGCTTCATTACCTGAAATCACTAATTCTTTCATAATACTCCTATCGCTTCTTTTGTAAATATTCAGTCAACTACCTTACTCCTCCGCGTATTTTTTTACCCCTTCTTTTAAGAGGTCATTCCCGTTTATATCGTTTGCTACGATGCACGGGAAATCTTCTACTTCAAGTCTTCGTATTGCTTCCGAACGCAAATCTTCGTACGCAATTACCTCTGCCTTCTTTATCGTCTTTGCAATGAGTGCTGCAGCCCCACCAACAGCAGCTAAATAAATAGCCTTATTTTTTACCATTGAGTCGATAACTTCCTGAGAACGTCCACCTTTTCCAATCATTGCTTTTAATCCAATATCAAGAAGATACGGAGCATAGGGGTCCATTCTGTAACTTGTTGTTGGACCAGCTGACCCAATTGGATATCCAGGTTTTGCTGGAGCAGGTCCGACATAGTACATAATTGCACCCTTTATATCAAAAGGTAAAGGTTCCCCTTTTTTTATCAATTCTACGAGCCGTTTATGAGCTGCGTCCCTTGCTGTATAGATTACTCCTGAGAGAAGGACCTTATCGCCAATTTTTAATTTTCCAACATCTTCATCTGATAATGGTGTCTTCAATCTATGAACCTCTGCCATTACCCCTCCTTATTATTTGTAATTGGTCATTTGTCATTTGGATTTACCATTACTTTATCCTTTAACCTTTATCCTTGTATGTTATAGTGTTATTTCTTTATGCCTTGCAGCATGACAGTTCATATTTACTGCCACTGGCATAGAGGCAATGTGACAGGGCATATATTCTATGAAAAC
>JAGMEZ010000369.1 GCA_023127905.1 Caldifarciminota bacterium | reverse complement strand
CTATAAGAGAATTAAAATGAACCCCACTCTCTAATGATTCAATTCCATTTTTCTATTGACTTTTGTAAATATATTATGATATACTATATTATAATCAAGCAGGTATTGAAAGGAGGTGATCTCATATTTGGCTTTCTATTTTGTTTGTTTGAAAGCTTCAAAGCATTATCTAACAAAACGTCCCTGACAATTCCAAAAAATAATAATTATGACCAGACTGGAGTGGTACGGATTAAGGAAAATTCTTCCATTAGCTGTATTTTTCCTATTCGTCGGTATTACAGCAATAATTGTCAATAATCAAATAAAAAATCAACAGGAACTCGTCCACGAACATACGAATACTGCAGCAGAACAGGTGTGCATCCGAATAGAGGAATTTGTTGAGGCACGTCTGTCGGCTTTGGAAGTGATGAGGAAACGCTGGGTTCAACGCCCTGACTTTACTCAGAAGAGGTTTCTCCAGTTTGCTGAACTTTACTATGCAAGTTATCCAGGCTTCCAGGCGATCAACTGGGTCGACACCAATGGTATCATTTGCTGGGTATATCCTGAAGAGCCCAACCGCGAAGCAATAGGTATTGACATACATAATCATCCCGACCCTAAATGTCGAGAGGTATTTGCCCGGGTTGAGAGGACGCAAGAATATGGAATTACACCGTGTATGACACTTTTCCAGGGAGGTAAGGGTTTCGCTACGGACTGGCCCCTGATTTATAGTGGAGAGCTTCAGGGTTATTTGAACGGCGTCTTTAAGATTAAACCGCTGATTGATATCTGTCTGGCAAAGGGTGTGTTTGACGATTTCTGGTTAGAAATCTATGAGGAAGAGGAGCTTATTTACCAGTGTAAACCGGGGGATAACATAAGTAAAACTGGAGACTGGTATGCAGAAAAAGAAGTTCGTTTTCGTGGAAAAAGTTGGCGACTCATAATGGAGCCTAAATCGAAATTATATTCCACTGCGACTATAACAGGAAATCTTCCATTACTTTTCTTTTGTTTATTGGTCTCAATTGGTATGAGCCTTTTAGTCTATTCCCTTAT
>JAGMEZ010000368.1 GCA_023127905.1 Caldifarciminota bacterium | reverse complement strand
CTCTGGTAAGGTATGGGCACTTATGGATTGGGGTTTTGCTCCTGAGAACATTATCTATCTCACTTATGGGGATAGTGCTGATGTACATCCTGAACTTGTTGATGGGATAAGTACCAAGGCAAATGTACAGGCTGCCTTTGATACTATTGCAGCAAGGGCTACTTATAATGATATGGTTCATGTCTGGTGGGTTGATCATGGTAATACAAGCGGCTTCCAGGCTCATGATGCACTTGTCTATTTTACTGAGCTGAAAGTGTGGATCGATAGTATTGATTGTAAAGCGTATATAGGTGCTTACAATCCATGCTTCAGTGGTGCGATCATGTCCCATATGCAGGGTTTGTGTAATGAGCAAAGGCGAGTGATCACTGCTACATCGGTCAATGCGAGTCAAGGAAATTCCTATGGTTGGGCTGGCCAGTGGCGATTTGCTATGCGAGGTGGTCGTCCTGATACTTATGCCCCCTGGTATGCAGACAAGAATCAGGATGGCTATATTGCCCTGGATGAGGCATATGAGTGGGAAACACCCCATTCTAATAATGATGGTGAATATCCTCTCTTCGATGACAATGGTGATGGCATAGGAGGCGACCTCACTAATCCGTCAACCTATGATAGTTCTGGTCAGGATTCAACCAAGGATGGTTTTTATGGTCAGTTCTATACCTTAATGGCTTGGTATGACCGAGAGGTTGTTGATAATGAAATGCTGTTCTCGTCTGGTTCTTGGTTTAACCCTCAACCAACAGATATTGAGATCGAATGGTCGACTGGAGCACCTTTGCCAACACCAGTCTGTCGTGGTGCTTCGGGTGTGATCGGAGATAAGATTTATGTTTTTGGAGGACATCCAAGTCCAGAGCCAATCCATTATGTCTACGATATTACAAACGATATCTGGTCGACTGTAGAAACAATGCCTATCCATGGTTCTCTTACACGGGGAGTTGTCTATGATGGAAAGCTTTATGTATTTGGTGGTCATACCCTTGGTTCAGATACAATGAGGTGCTATGATCCTGTTACCAACTCCTGGAAACTTCTAAGTGCACCTTACTCTGGTTGGCGTGAGTGTTGTAAGTATGGTGCGGCAGTCGTTGGAGATAAAATTTACTATTATTACATGGAAAATAGCTATAGTTACTATCCACAACAGACATTCTGGGAATATGATGTCGTCAATGATACCTTTGTCGAGCAATTGACGCCACCGGCGCCAAAACGGATGTATATTGCCTCATCCTCAGATGGTAATTATTGTTATGCAGTGGGTGGACTCAGCCATGTAGATCTCACTCCAATCCAGGACGCTGTTCGCTATGATCCATTATCCAGTAACTGGGAAGCAATCGATTCTTTGCCAGAGCCGATTGCCTTTACTGACGGCGATTTCCTGAAAGGAAAATTCTTTATTGCTGGTGGTGGAGCTGGATATAACCCCTGGCCAGCGAGTGATCATGTTTATTGCTGGAGCGAAGGTATAGGCTGGATGTCGGCTACGTCATTACCAGCACCAGTTGGTGTTCCGCATGTTGAGCTGGCGACGATTAATACAATTGACTATATCTTTGTTTTCGGCGGTTATAACAATGGTTATCTCAATACCCTTTACATTGGTAAGATAAATAATCTTGGTACAGAGGAAATTCCACGACCTCGACCAAAACCGATTCTTGATCTTGATGTTAACCCAAATTTGATACGGGATCAGATGACGGTAAACTTCTCAATCAGTAGTACAAGCGAGGTTACACTATTGGTTTATGATGTTACCGGTAAAATCGTAAGGTATCTAACCCAGGACAATTATCAGGCTGGATTTCATCAGCTCAGCTTTAATTTAAAAGATCTTCCTTCTGGAATCTATTTTCTTAAACTTAAAACCCCAGAGGACCAAGAGAGAATAAAGATAATTAAGATCAGATAGAATCATATGACCACAGAGCCTACCACGATATAATGAACAGTCTTATCGATAACCCCCCTTGAAATTCGTATTCACTTAGCACATGCTCTGTGGTCATATGATTCTATTTAATCAAGATTAGATTTCTTACCTCAGTAAAGCCATTTGTACTTAGTCGGTAAAAATAAACACCATTTGTAACCTTCTCACCCCGGTCATCCTTTGTATCCCAAACAGCGATGCAATTGCCTGACTTTTTCTTAGCATCAATCAGAGTTCGCACTAATCTACCAGTAATATCATAAACCTTAAGTGTCACTTGCTGTTCCTGCGACCCAGTGTTAGGAATCTGATACCTTATACAGGTAGCTCGTGTAAATGGATTGGGAAAATTCTGTTCTAACCTGGTTATTGATGACTGATTACCAGCTACTTCTTCCACTCCTGTCTCACCCCTGATCACTGATATGCTGTTATCAGCATAATTAGTCACATAGGTCCGGTTATTGGTCGAGTTCCAGACAAGGGCCAAAGGGAAATCTCCAACCGGGATCGCTGTGATCACCGCATTGGTTACACCATCAATGATTGTAACACTATTACTTACAGAGTTGGCGCAGTAAACCCTATTATTGGTCGAGTTCCAGA
>JAGMEZ010000367.1 GCA_023127905.1 Caldifarciminota bacterium | reverse complement strand
TACTTGCCAAGCGCCATGAACCCAAAAACTGCCATAGCGGTATCTCCATTTGATATTGCCAGGTCATTATATGATAAATCATTCACTAATGCAGGTAGTGTTTTTTTTATAGATGTACTTCCATGGAAATCCGGGTGATGGAAATTATTTCTAATGATTGCTTCGAGGTCTACCAGACGATCTAATAATTTAACTAATTTTATTGAAAGTTCAGGATATGCACTTGCGAGTTTTTTAATGATTGACTTCTCAAACCCGGAATAGACGATAATGCTGCCTTCTGATTCAAGACCTTCTATTAACTTGTTGGCGAGTTCTCTTCTACAATCTATTTTTGGGTCTGCAATGTACTCCTTGTGGTCAATGATGCACCCCGGCTCAGAACATTTATGAATGGAGAACTGTGTGGGTAATTTAGTATATGGTGGGATATCTTTATACAAGGGTATTGCTGTCATGACTGTCTCGAAATCAAGATAAAAGGCAGGCCATGTAATGGATTTTAGTTCTTCTTTTAACTCATTACCTATGTAGGGTTTTTGTAATCTTGTGCACTCCCATATAATTTTCTGTTTATCAGTAAGTGGAAAATCATTAGGTATATTTACAATTACATTTATACCCAATCTTGTAAGCTGGTTGAATTTTGGTTCGGATAGTCGAGGAAGTTCGAAGATATGGTCTTTAACCTTTTTCCCGACACAATCATCAAAGATATCACATTTACGGCATTCATATATAAGTTTGAATTTAGGAGTTTTTGATGACTTTGTTAGAGACTCTATCGGTTCCCAGAATGGAAGAAATTCACCAATCTTACTTTTAACTTCATTATTTGCATCAATTTTTTCAAATAGTTTTTCTTTTTCCATACCCAATAGAAAATTCTTTGATAAGAGTAATAAAGAGATAGTAGATAAGTCGAAACCTGAATACTCTATAACCATAGCTGTATATGCCATATCATCTACGAATTCCTTCTTGTTAGTAATATTTGATTTTACTTCAATCAAGTGCCATCCATTTATTTTCCAGGTCAGTATGTCTGCCTTTGCTACATAATTGTCTTTAAGAAAGGTAGCTTCAAAGATTGTTGCAACAGAAGGGTCATTTATAAGATCCTTTGTTTTCTTTGAAGCAGATAAAATATTCATTTCATCAACCAATTGCCCACCAGGATAAAGATCGTGAGCTTTTTTCCCAATTCTAATTCCCTGTTCTATTCTAAATTGATCTCCAAGAGATGGAGTTATGGAATATTTTCCGGTTCTCTTCAACCATCCCAACCTTGGACATACAAGTGAATCTAAAAAAATTTCTTTTGTTACATGTTTCACGTTTTTCCTCCGAATGGTTATTTAGATTCTGTAAAAAATTTACCACAGAGAACACAGAGATTATTTAGATTCAACAACTTATTAAACATTGCCTTCC
>JAGMEZ010000366.1 GCA_023127905.1 Caldifarciminota bacterium | reverse complement strand
AGATCGTTAGCCAAAGATGTTTCTGGTGAAACCTCTGTCTCTTTTACAGCCATCACGTCGGAAATAATCTTTCTAACTCTTTCAAATATTGACATGGATTGCCTCCTCCAATTCATCCGAATTCAACAGTACCTTTATTTCGTTCATTATTTGCGTAGTTACAGCTTTCAATATTTCTTTTTTGTAAGGCTTATCATATACTTATAAGTTCTCAGGTAGTACGTGCTTTATTGTTTGTTCTTATTGTAGTAAGTTGTTCCTTTAATCTATCTATCTCTGCATTGAGTTTTTTAAATTCTCCCCTTGTGGGTATATTCATACGGATAATAGTCTTCTTTATGAAGGATTCCATTATCTTCCTGCTCTCCCCTGTTTTTGCGAGAAGTCCTTTTAGTAAATTATCTCCTTCATCTATTGACACTTTTCCCATTTTGACAAGTCTCCCAATAATTTGCCTTGCCTTTTCTTCCGTAAGAGAGACTAACCCTAAAGGTCCAAAAATAGGTTTATCCAAAAGATCAACTACAGATCCCGCTCCTTTTTTTATAAATTCACGAAGCAATCCTGGCACAGAAGAAAGATTCTGTTTGCTCTTTTGTTGTTCGAGAATAATTTGTGCTAATACCGTATCAGTAATATCATTACCCGTTTTGTTATCTATTACCTGAACCTCTTCCCCTGTCGCTATTATACTTGCAACTCCAGTTAAAGTGATAAACCTTGATTCCTTTACATCATACATCTTTCTGACAGCATACTTTTTAATAATTCTCATTATACCTCCTGTTTTTCCGCACTGCGTAATAATATACACAAAAAGACCTTTTGTCAAGAGAAAAAATAGGATTTTTGAAATTTTGTTTAATTAAAAGAAATTTATACTTGAAAAATTTCTACTTTTATAGTATAGTATAGCATTATTTTTTTGAGCTGCAATAATCGGTTTTTTTACTTCACAGATATTTAAGAAAATGAATGACACTTTATTAGAATAAGATGAAAGAAAATCAGACAAGAGGAGGTTGGATGTTGCGTAGTCTTTTATCTGGATTGCTTTTAGCTACTTTATTCAGCCAGGCGAGTGCAAAACTGAATATTTCTTTTGGAGGACAGTACTCATCATTTCTTTTGTATCAGGATGAGGAAGGTTCAAGGAATACTTGGGGTATGGGTGGAGAGATTGAAATATCTAATTATATCCCAAATCTTGGTTTGAAACTTCGTGGCAGTAAGACGAGTTATGATATCCCGGGTGAGGAAGTAAATTATATTTATGAGTATATACCTCTGACACTCTGTACCAGTTTTGACATTTTACCCTTTCTAAATCTTGAGTGGTTTGATCTATCAATGGAGACTGGATTTGGTCTATATCTCTGGAAAGGGCTTGAAAATGGCGAGGTGATCATCCTGGATGCAGGAAAGAAAATGGATGAGACGGATTTTGGTTTTGTTGGGGGATTGACTGTTCAATTTAAGCCAGTCCGCTATCTTGGAATAGAGTTTTCGACACGCTACAATTATATTGCAAGTTCAGACATAAACAAATATGGTTTTTATGATAAAGATGAAAAGTTATGGGAGAATGGAATTGGGATAAAATTCTTGATACGATAGATAGGTGTTTCTAATAGTATTGGAGGTGAGATGGTAGTACTATTTATTATCCTTGCTGGAATTTCTGCAGCCGATACAGTACACTTGAACCTGGAGGAGGCAGTAAATTATGGTTTGGAACATAATCCTGAAATTGAGCAATTAACAATTGACTATAAGAAATCCGAAATAAAAATTGGGGATGCAATTTCCGCATATTATCCATCATTGTCAATTAATGGATATTTTGCATATCTCAGTGACATTCCTGTTTTTGAGTTTGATGGTATGCCGGTTCCGATGGGACAGCACAGGAACTATGGTGTTTCATTATCACTCCAGCAGGTTATCTTTGCCTGGGGAAAGCTGTATGACTATTATAAGATTGCTGAAATACAATCAGAAATCGTCGAACTTACTCTGAAACGAAAACAGCAAGAAGTCAGATATGCAATAACGGATG
>JAGMEZ010000365.1 GCA_023127905.1 Caldifarciminota bacterium | reverse complement strand
ATGCGGAATGTGAGGATAAAGAGTGTAAGCACCAATACTAAAGCAAGTATTGTACTTGTTCTCATATGCCTTACATTGTGCTTCATCTCATCGCGCTGCAAGGGGATTGTACCCGTCATTCCTGCTTCTACACCTGAAAAGTCAGGAAGGTTTTGGTTTATGATATTCTCGATACTGTTAGTAGATGCAATATCTTTTTTAATATCCATACTCGAAAAGGTTGGTTTTATCGTCATCAGGAGAATTCGCTTGTCCTGTGAGATGAAATAGGGATCACCGAACAAAAACCGTTCAACCGCAGAGTCTGCCATTGCCGCTGTTGCCTTATCCGATCCACTGAGAAACGTGTCCATGGCTTTCAACCAGTAGTGAAAGCCATCTAAGGTTCGTACCGCCTCCATCTCCTTTTCTTTCGTACTCAGTGCTTCTTCCTCTTCTATATACTCGGATTCAAAATTGTCGTTAATGCTCGCCAAAAGGGGAATGAGACTCAGATTTTCAAACATGTCTCCAGTTCTCTTCAGGTCCTGCTCCTTTACAAGCATAAAACCATGCTCAGAAATAAACTCGTCATCGAACTTATAGTCTACACGCTCTACATACTCCTCAAGTTTTTCTATTTCGGGTGCAACCCTGTCTGCGAACTGTTTAATTTTCTGCTCTTCACCACGCACAACAATAATCGATGTAGAAGCACTTTTGTATTCCTTTAAGATTCTATCAAATTCCTGTGCCATGGGGTCACCCATAGGAAGTAAATCCGACCAGCGCATATCCATTGTAAGACGGGATGACAAAAGAATTCCAACGATTGCCATAAAAAGCAATCCTCCTATAACCCACCATGGGTGAACCGTAGCAAATCGTGCCCAACTCTTCAGCATTCTTTCTTTCATTTCAATCCCCCTTAAGATCGAAGATTTCTACTTTTTTGTAGAAATCTCTAGAAATAAACACATGCACGCAGGAAACCACCATTTCCCAGAGAAGAACTGAACGCTGTGCCCTCTTCTCCTGTATAAAAATTCAATAAAACCGTAAGATCAATATTTTCGAAAAGGCTGTATTCTATTGATGGCACAATAGCAGTACTCTTATCGGAAATACTCACGATAAATGAGCTCCCAATGCTTAACAAATCGTTGACCGGGTACCGTACAAAGCTATACACCTGATCGCGCGAGATGGTTTTTGCTTCACCTGTAAAGAGACGCATCCAGTCATTGAGGTCATATTCCTCAGAATTCGATTTTGCCTGCGAATTACAATGATACTCAACAAGAGTGTAGAAATTATTGTCAAATGTATAGTCTCCTCCAACAATAAACTCATGGAAATCCTCATCGTTTTCCATTATATTATAAGCACCCTCTCCCCACACACCAAACCCTAAAAGTTCACCAACAAAATCCATACCGACAATCCTCCTGCGCTGCCCTGAAACCTGAAGAGTATAAAAATCTGTCGCAACATGATACATCTCATTGAAAAGGGCGGAAACATCAAAATGCCCGATACCTGTCTTCAGTCGTACCAGTTTTCCAGAGTGTTTCCATGTATCCTCAATTGGTGCATATAGTACAACTAGGCTTAACCTATTTTGAAAAAGGAAATCTGTGCGAATTCCATTGTGTCCGCGTTGTTCATACGTAGGATCAAGCATGTCCTTCGTGTTAAAGACATCGGTTGGATTGGCAAAGTATCCTGTACCAAATGAAATTTGCTGTTTACCAATAGTGACAGCAAAACGTCTTAAAGCAAAACGTACATATATGTTGTCAAGGTAAAGCGTATCTTTGAAAGAGAATTGATACAGCGGTTGCATTTCAGGCGGAATCGTCGATACAATATCTTCGGGGAGAAAATCAAGAATATTCCAGTCCTTTTTCCCAAAGTAGAGCAAATAAATCATGTTCGCTCCAAATTCAGTATGTTTAACTTCTGTGCTTTTAAGGTCAAGACGAAATTTATCAGAAACGAATTGATGGAATGAATCGTCAAAGTACATACCTGAATACTGCGGTTCAAAATATCCATAGATATCAATCTCCTGTGCATGTATGCTTGCTGTAAATAATAAACCGATTATGATTCCAACATACCATTTCATTGTTGCATCCCCATTTCTGTAAAGAGGTCGTCTGGGAGGTCAACATCATACGTAACCTCTTCAACCTCCATCTTTGTATGTGTATTGTCAAGTTTGTTATACATAACAATCTTCATTGGAGTATAAATTCCATCTATGAGTTTTACATCGCTTGTTAACAATTCTTTTATTAATAGATTGGAATCATCATCATGGTAATAATCGATTACGAGAGGTATATATGTTTCTTTCTCAACCCACATAATAACCTTTGAGTAACTTACAGAACTCCCTTCCTTACGTAGGAGTTCTATCTTGTAACATCTCTTTCCCTCTTTCTTCTCTTCTCCAAGGAGAACAGCATCATAATCATCGATAAATGCATCGGAGCCTCCAAAATCTTCGTAAGAAAAATCACTACCCTCAAGTTTCTGTTTCTTAGCATGAGATGCAAGCTTTCTAATTCTTTTAGTGCGTGGAAAATATATCCAGATATCATCAGCATCGTTGAGCATGAGAATTGCCTGTCCTTTGACCCTACTTGGTTTCAGGTACTTCATCAAACTTTTCTCTCCATGGTTCTTGGAAAAAGTTTCATAAACAAAAATTCTATCCTGTCCCGAACTGGTCACAATCGTCATTATGAACGTCCCCTGAGATTGGGCAGGATTCATGGTTTCGGTCATTGTTTGTATAATTTCATCTGCAGTCATGTTATCCTGTGCATAGAGTTGCGCACCACTAACGAACAATAGAATGATACCTAATACAATCTTTGTACCAATTAATAATCTATTCATACATTCTCCTTTCCTCGTAATCATTACTGGGAAAAACTTCACCACAGAGCACACAGAGGTTATTTAGATTCAACAACTTATTAAACATT
>JAGMEZ010000364.1 GCA_023127905.1 Caldifarciminota bacterium | reverse complement strand
TCATACCTGTTGTATTGAAAATTACTTCGTCAATATTGTCCTCACCCTTCCTTGCTTTTTCTCTTAATCTCTCTGTAGCAAGTCTAATAGGAGTAAGTGGATTTCTTATTTCATGTGATACTGCCCTTGCAGCATCTTTCCATGCTGCCTCACGTTCAGCAATCCTCAATTTTTTTCTGCCATCTTCAAGGGCTGTGGACATAGTGTTGAATGTTCTTACAAGATTACCAACTTCATCGCTTGAACGAACCCCCTCTATTCTTGGAAAATCTCCACTTGATAGTCTTTTTGCAGCATTCTGGAGTTTCTTAAGCGGGGTAGTTATCCTTACTGTAACCAGAATAGTCAAGACAGTTGAAAAGAGAATAATAAAAAGACTGAGAAGGACTGTAAAAGCTATAAATTCTCTTTTTAGTGGTCTTCTCAAAGCCATCATTTGCCTGTACTTTCTAAGTGCTTCAATTGCCTCTTCTTTTTCAGGACCCGCAGGTGTATTTATAATAGCATTCTCAATTGCTTTCTCAATTTCAGGAATGTTTTTCATTCCAAGTTTATACTCTGTTGTCCTCAACGTGAAAAAAGCAAGAGGTATAACAGTAATAATAATAATAATAAAATTTATTATAATAAACTTAAACCGTAGGCTCATTGTTGTTAATTATTGATAAAAAGGTCGTCTCGTTTCGATCGTTTGATCGTTTAGTTCGTTAATATCGTTTTCGTCCCTTAAAAACATTCTTCCCATTATTCGGACTTATGGCTTCGGGTTTTCTAATTTTACTTCCACAGTCTGCTTTGGGCTTCGATAGTCCCACAATGTCATCAAATCGAATTCCTCGTCATCTAAAAACTCGAGTAGCACAGGGTCAAGAGATGCCCTTATTGTAAACTTCCGTGAAGGAGGAATGTCTTCCAAAAGAATAAAGACACTGGAAAAGCTTGACACAATCTCCTTCATCTTATTCTCCTCCTCTGTTTTGAATTCTACTTCCTCTTTTTTAAGCCGAATTTGATAAATCCTCTCTTCTATATTATAACGTACTGTATTAACAAAGTAAATATTTTCATCCACCTCTATCTTCAACCTAAATGTCACAGGTGTACCACTCTTAATAATCTCCATTAGTTCTTTGGAAAATCCGTTGTTAATTTTTGTAGAAATAAATAGTGTATCCGATCTCATTGAGACCTCTGGTTTTGATAGAGAAACAGGATGTTCCCCCATAGTTAAAAGAACTATAGTACCAAGTATTGGAGCAATTGCTTTTGTTGCCAGAAATTCTAAAAGAATACCCATAGTTAATCCGTCTTTTTTGAAAGAATTATTGTAACTACTGTAACACCACTTCCTACAAGCAATCCTTCTTTTATCCCTAATATCAAGGTCTGCACAACGGACAAGTGAGGATTAAAGAAACCCGAGAGAATGTGAATAATGAACATCCCACAAACAAAAATAAAAAGCCCTACAAAAAATTTTAGAATATAGAGAGGGTTAGAAGTGCTATGTTTTCCAATAACCTTAAATAATGCATAACCAATAACAGATACAAATGAGAGAATAAGAAGTGATATAAAAAAATAGAGAAACCTACAAACCATTGTGGCTTCGTCCTTGAAAAGAAGTGCGATTACTACACTGAATAGTATTACAGGTAAAAAAGCATAGATAATTTTTTTTCTAATCCAAACATACGAACAGATCGCAATTATGGAAGCATAAAAAGCTGAGAAAAATGACACTTTCTCTACGAAAGGACCCATTCCGAACCTGAGAACAAACTCTATAAAAAGCACTATGAGGAAAGGAATAAAAATGACTGCAAGTGTTTCGTAGAAAGGATAAAGGCTTTTGTTTTTTCTCACTACATAACTTATATCAAGAAAACAAAACCCTGTCAATAATATTCTGTTTAGAAATTTCTGACTTGTTAGGAAATCTCCAAAAAATCCATTGACATAAAGAGGCTCTTAATATATAGTTATATTTTAAGAAAGTGACTATGTCAAGTGAATGACAAAACCAGAAATGTATGCTTTCAATTGAGAAAGAAGAATGTCGCATAACAATGTTTTGATTAGAACTACACATGTCAATGTTCGAATGACTAAAAAATGACTAAATCAGAAGCAACAATATTAAGCATTTGTTCTCCTCACTTCGTTTCGTCGTTCTTTTTCCTGGGTAAATGAGATCTGGGCAAAAGTTCGTCATTCGGATTTCGACCTTTGTCATTTCTATACTTATCTTTTATCCTTTTTCACTTTACTGCCTACTCTTTACTACCTACTACCTACTGTCTACTACTTACTCCCTACTCCCTACTTCTCCCGTTTTTCCTGTCAAGATATACTCCCTGCACTTCCTGAAGAAATCAAACGCAACGTCAGTGCAGTAATCCCTGTAGGTCCATTGCATTGGTTGCCACTTACTTTTGAAATAGATAAGTGTTACCTCTGCAAAGATGTTATCACGAAGGTAAATCCTGTGTGCACAATC
>JAGMEZ010000363.1 GCA_023127905.1 Caldifarciminota bacterium | reverse complement strand
GATGGAAGGAGAATTTTCTGGATATAAGAAGCAGGAGGACAGTAGATATAAACCGAATCCTTCTCGAGAAACGAGTTAATGTCAACTGCATTATCTATCGGAGGACGTCCAACATATATGTCAAAATAACCATCCACTCCATCAGTCCGCTCACCGTACCTGTGGTCTCCATCACCATCCCAGTCACCATCCAGATCAGAATAATAATAGTCAGATGCAAGCCAGTTGGGTGAATAGAAATCAGAATACGCATCCCTTTCAGGCACAATGGCTACATCTCCACCAAGAACAGCATAGATAAGTCCCTCGTTAGTATAGTAATCCTTCAGAAAATTACGTATCTGCTCAGGATGATCATAACCCGTATAGTTGGAATATATCCAGTCTGTCGTAACTACCTGGGCACTATATCCCGCCGATACCTTCCAGTCAGCTAAACGCTGCCACGCACCCGTATAACTCGAACCCGTAATTATCACAAATTCACACGCCCTCGGAGAGTCTAATCCCACAGACGGCGAAAACCTCCCAATATCACCCGCGTTGACTACTATCGCTCCAACACCACGACCAAATATATCACGCTGCTTCCCGGTAAGCAAAATCGCCCCATGTACACCCTCGGTATAGTCAACCCTTATCGTAATCTCCGTCGCAAGGATAATCCTCTTCTCATTCGGTATGTACTGAACAGGATTTACAAATATACCCGCTATACGGTACCCACCCATCGAACCAGAAGGAAATGTCACTATATCATTACCAGGATATGGATCAGATAAACTGTAAATGTACGGGTCAGGCTCGACAAATGGTACCTCCTCATCAATTGAAAAAGGACGGGGAGTCTGTACCGGACATATGTCGTATACCCCTGGAAGATCCTCTGTATCCTTCGAAATAACAACAACACCTTTTACCTCAGCACCAGCAGGAATTACAAAGTTCGCAATTATAAACGGAATACATGGACTGCCAACCTCTGTATTCGCCACACCATCACGTATCTTTATTACATCGTAACTATTGTAGGTCGAAAACGTGATATCATCAGCGGAAAAATTGAACGTATGGGTTACCGAACCCGAAAAAAGAAATGCAGGGATAAATATAGCAGTGAATATAAAAACAAATCTTATCCTCATTCTCTACCTCCTTAATTTATTACTTTATTAAATTTTAATCAATTCATCGTATATTCAATCACATTTAATTTGTATAAAATAATACTAAAAAACTCATTTGTCAAGAAAAAACAGTTCCGTGTTAATGCGTAATACAAAGATTTTTCTTGACTTTTATTAGAATCATATTTATATTCATAGTACCTTTTTTACTATACGTAAAGATAATAATGAAAAATAAAAGAGTTTTATTGTTATTTACATTCTTAATTGTATTATCTCTTGGGGGATGCAAGAAGGACAACGGAGATGGTATTCCTTTTGAGCCACCTGATACAGAAATTGTAAATCCTATTAATGGTGACACCTTAGCGAATGCATCTATTACATGTGAATGGAATGGAATCGGTACTGCTGTAGAATTTAAGTATAGGTTAAACATGGAAAGCTGGTCAGAGTGGACTGCTAATACAACAGCAAAATTCTTTTTAGACGAAGGCTCTCATACATTTACAGCTACATCCAGAAATGAATTTAACAGAGAGGATCCAAGTCCTCCAACAGTGAATTTTTATATCGATGCCATAACAGGACCCGCTCTATGGATTAAAAAGAGAGAAATAACCATACCAGTCTCTTCCTCTAATACCCTGGAAGTTTGGATAGAAGATGTAAACAATCTGATGCTTGCATACATTGAACTTAACTATGATAATATGAAGATTAAAATTGAAAATATGGTACAGGATACATCTTTTCTAAGAAAAAATGGTGGTGAAATACATATGATATCAGAGTTTAACGATTCCCTTTCATGTGCAAAAGCAACTATTGGAATTATTGGTGGAATACCTAAAGGAGTTTCCGGCTCAGGTCCTCTCTTAACCATCAATTTTCTACTTAAAGCTTCTGATTCAACAGAGGTATCGTTCTCTTCCTCAAGTGAAATTCGGGACACTCTCAATAATTCAGTTTCCCTTACGGGAATGTTTCCATGTACAATTATACCAGAGGAATAAAAACAGCTAAACCTTAGACAGAAAATCAGAAAATGAAAAAAATAAAAGGAGAATAATGAAATACAGAGATGCAGGGGTCAATACAAAAGCAGCTCAGGAGTCAGTTAAAAAAATCCGACGCTTAGCACGGGAGACGTTCAATGATTCAGTTCTGACAGATATTGGTAGTTTCGGAGCACTATATGAGATGAAGGAAAAATACACTCACCCAGTTCTTGTTTCAAGCTCTGATGGTGTTGGAACTAAACTTGAAATTTCTGCAATGACTGAGATGTATGATACAACAGGACACGACCTTGTGAATCACTGTGTCAACGATATCCTGACCGTTGGCGCTAAACCACTCTTTTTCCTTGATTATATTGCAACTCCAAAATTAAATGAAAAGATGATAGAAGAGATCATCATGGGACTTGCAAAGGGATGTAAAGAAAATAATTGTTCATTGGTCGGCGGTGAATTAGCAGAAATGCCTGACTTCTATAAAGAGAAACACTACGATGTTGCAGGTTTCATTGTAGGTATTGTCGAAAAAGATAAAATTCCAAATGCAGATGATATAAAACCAGGCGATGTCTTGATAGGACTTGGGTCAAATGGTCTTCATACCAACGGTTTTTCTCTTGTTAGAAAGATAATATTCGGAAAACTGAAATTAACAGTAGAAGATTATGTACCTGAAATCAAAAATTATATCGGCGAAGAACTGCTTCGAATCCATAAATCTTATTTTCCATCACTCGAACCCTTAAGAGAAACAGGAATTATAAAAGGATATGCACATATCACAGGAGGGGGATTTTACGATAATATTCCAAGAATTCTCCCTCACAACTGTTCATGTACAATAGATGCATCCGCATGGGAAACTCCACTTATATTTGATTTTCTAAGAGAACAGGGGAACATTCCAATGGAGGAGATGTATAGAACTTTCAATATGGGAATTGGCATGGTGCTCATAGTTAACCCTTCTGACATCAAGAATCTTGAGAACCACTTGGAAGATATAAAAGAGGAATTCTATGAAATTGGTCACATCACCGAAGGTGAGAAAATGGTTGAAATAAAATTTAAAAATTAACCGAAAAAAATTACTATACTCTTTATTGTAAATTCATTGCTCTCTTTTTAATTAAATTCTACCTACTGGAGGAAAAAAATGGCAGATGATGAGATACTAAAAGGAATAAAAAAAACCCAGATAAAAATGGAAGAGTTATTCAAAAAGGTTTTCTCTGATTCCTTACCACTCTCTAAAAGAGGTGTATGGATGCCACCCTGTGATGTATACGAAACAGAAGGAAACATCATTATTCTTATCGAAATAGCTGGAATAAATAAGAAAGATCTTAGGATTACACTTGAAGGCAATTACCTTCACATCAAAGGATTTAGAGAAGATCCTTCAAAAATCGATGGTCGAAGAAACTACTATTATATGGAGTTGAATTTTGGTCCATTTGAAAGACTCGTTTTTGTTCCATGCCAGATAAAAGCACGTAAAGTGAGTGTTGAATACAAACAGGGACTATTAAAAATTATCCTTCCCAAATCAGAGGTTGGAAAAAAAGAAGAAAAGATAATCGAAATAGAATAAAAAGGAGAAAACATGAATAACAAAAAAGAAGATGATTCATTTAATATACTGGATACAGACGAGAAAAAACCAGCCGTAAAGAAAATTCCGAATGTTCTCCCCATCCTGCCAATTAAGGGTACAATCATTTTTCCTCTCATTATTGTACCCCTTGTCGCTGTGAAAGAACGAGCAATTAAACTCATTGACGATGTTTTGGCTGGAGATAAGGTTCTCGGACTTGTTGCACAGAAAGATCCAAAAAAAGATAAACCTGGAAAGAACGACATATTCAGAATTGGAACAGCTGCTACTATTGCGAAGATGTTACGTTTTCCAGATGGAAGTTTAAGGCTGTTAGTCCAGGGTATTACCAGAATAAGAATAAAGAGATTTACCCAGGAAGAACCCTACTTAAAGGCATCTATTGATGTAATCGAGGAACAATGGAAAAAGGGTGTTAAGGTAGAAGCTCTTATGAGAAATGTTGTTTCAATGTTCCAGAAACTTATTGAACTCTCACCTCACCTACCAGAGGAACTCGAAGCAATAGTTATAAATATAGAAGAACCTGGAAGGCTTGCAGATTTTATAGTAGCAAACTTAAATTTTGAGCTTGAGGATAAGCAGAGAGTGTTGGAAGCGATTGAGCCTATTGAAAGACTTCAGCAACTTACACCAATCCTGATGAAGGAGATAAACATCCTTGAAATAGGGGCAAAAATTCGCTCTCAGGTAA
>JAGMEZ010000362.1 GCA_023127905.1 Caldifarciminota bacterium | reverse complement strand
CATTTTATTCCAAGTGTTGTTAATACTATTTCGAGCAGGAGTGAATTTTCCACTGCATATACGCCATATCAAGCAGAGGTAAGCCAGGGAACGCTTCAAGCAATATTTGAATTCCAGAGTATGATATGTGAACTCTTTTGTATGGATGTTGCTAATGCAAGTATGTATGATGGTGCAACAGCGCTTGCTGAAGCTGCCCATATGGCAGTTAATATTAATCAGAAAAGAGAGATTATCCTGTTTGATACTATCCATCCTCATTATCAGAAGACAATAAAAACCTATACGAAGGGAAATGATATTATAATAAAGACAGTTCCTTACTCTGTTAAAGGGTCAATAGAACTGGAGAAATTAGTGAAGGTTGTAAGTGAGAATACTTCTGCTGTTTTAGTTCAGCATCCTAACTTCTTTGGAATACTTGAAGAGATGGATGAAATAGAGCATATTGTTCATAAAAATGGTGCGCTTTTGATATCAGCAGTTCATCCGTTAACACTTGGTGTTATAAAATCACCTGGTGAATACAATGCAGATATAGCAGTTAGTGAAGGACAACCCCTTGGAATGACTCAGAGTTATGGAGGACCCCTCTTAGGGCTTTTTACAGCAAAGAAGGAGTTTATAAGAAAAATGCCTGGAAGGATTATTTCTGAGACTGTTGATATTGAGGGGAAGAGGGGTTTTGTAATGACACTGCAGACAAGAGAACAACATATAAGAAGAGAAAAGGCAACCTCTAATATCTGCACAAACGAAGGGCTGTGCGCATTGAGGGCTGCGGTTTACCTCTCACTGCTTGGTAAGGAAGGAATAAGAGAGGTTTCTGAACTTATCTATGAAAAGAGTCATTATCTTGCTCAAGAGATTAATAAACTTGATGGTTATTCATTGGCTTTTCCTGATGCACCGTTCTTTCTTGAATTTGTCGTAAAAACAGAAAAACCTGCAGAAGAAATTCTTAAAAAGGCAGAGAAAAAAGGAGTGTTTGCTGGATTTAATCTCGAAAGAATCAGAGATGAATGGAAAAACCTTATCCTTGTGGCAGTAACTGAGAAAAGAACAAAAGAGGAGATGGATAGATTCACTAATATCCTTAGAAGTTTGTGATAGTAGTCAACGAGAAGTAAACAAAACGGACAGAATGAAAATTACTTGTCCAAATCTGCAGTTACAAAGAAGATCTTTTGAGGGAATGAATTTACCCAATAATTGATTCTTTGCGTTCTTTGCGGCCTCTGCGGTGAGAAGATCAATGTCTAAAAAGAGGAGGGTTAATCTTCTTTTGCTTCTTGCCAGAGGGTTTCCATTTCATCGAGGTTGCTTTGTTCGAAAGTTTTACCTTTCTTCTTCAGTCCGTCTTCTATTGCCTTAAATCTCTTTTTGAATTTTTCACAGGTCATTCTGAGAGCCATTTCAGTGTCGATTTTTAAGAAATTACCAAGGTGTGCAAGAACAAAGAGAATATCTCCAAGTTCTTCTTTTTTTTCATCATTTGAATCTGCCTTTTTTAATTCCTCAATTTCCTCTTCTAGTTTGTCAAATACTCCGCTCATGTCATTCCAGTCAAATCCTACGCTTGAGGCAATCTTTTGCAGCCTTTGTGCAAGGAGAAGGGATGGGAGTGTCAGGGGAACATCTGATAGAATGGAGGATGGCTTTTCTTTCTTTTTGATTTGCTGCCAGTTTTTTATTACTTCGTTTGAATCTTTAACTTTAATTTTATCAAAGACGTGTGGATGTCTCTTAATAATTTTGTTGCTTATTCTCTCTATAATGTTTTCCTTTGAATTTGTACCTTCCTCAACAATAACCATTTGCATGAAGATATTTAGAAGTAAATCTCCCAGTTCTTCGACAGTTTTTTCTTTGTCATTCTTTTCGATAGCATCTATGAGTTCATAGGTCTCTTCAAGAAGAAATGGAATCCGGCTCTTCTGGGTTTGTTTGGCATCCCAGGGGCATTCTTTCCGTAGTCTTTTTATAAGTTTGTAAAAATTTTCCATATTTATCTCTGGAGTAGCAGAGCTTGCTCTGCACCTTTAAGTGCGAAACAAGACTTCCTTGCGTCAGCCCAAGGTTTCGCTACTCCATTTTCTACATCTTTGAATACGGTTCAAATAACCTCGTATACTCATCCTGTGCATACCTATCGGTCATACCCGCAATGTAATCACATATAACCCTTTCCTTACCATCTTTTTCAATTCTATTAAAAAAGTCAGGTGGTAGTTGCGCTGGATTTTTAACGTATACATCAAAGAGATCTTTTAAGAATCTTTTTGCTTTATCAGCCATTTTAACAACTTTGTAGTTCCTGTATAGATTTTTATAGAGATGATCTTTAAGAACACGGTGTTTGTTAGACATTTCTTTACTAAATGTAATAATAGGAGGATTTTTCCTTACGTCTTCAAGAGAAGATATTTTCATTTCTTTGATTACTCTTGCACTATTTTCAATAGCATCTTTTATCTGAATGCCAATGAGGTAACGAATAGTTTTTCTCTTCATAATTTCTTTATTTTCATCTTTTAGTGTTTTATTAAAATGGTCGTAGATATCTTTCCATATAGGTACTTTATTCAACAGGGTTAGTGTAATTATACCGGATTTTAAGCCATCGTCAAGGTCGTGACTGTTATATGCAATTTCATCTGCAATGCTTACTATCTGGGTTTCCAAAGTTGGTGATTCATAATCCGGGAATTCGTCAGAGTGTTTTATTATAGGATTATCGTATTCTGATTTATGTTTTATGATTCCTTCACGTGTTTCGAATGAGAGATTTAATCCGCTAAAATCAGAATACCTTATTTCAAGTTCATCTACTACCCTTAAACCCTGTACATTATGTTCAAATCCTCCAAAATCATTCATCAGGATATTCAATATTTCTTCACCTGAATGTCCAAAAGGTGTATGTCCTATGTCGTGAGAAAGGGATATTGCTTCTGTAAGGTCTTCGTTTAAGCGTAACGGTCGCGCAATAGATCGAGCTATCTGGACAACTTCAATTGTATGAGTTAATCGAGTTCTATAATAGTCCCCTTCATGGTTCACGAATACCTGCGTTTTATATTCGAGTCTTCTGAACGCTGCCGAATGTACGATTCTATCTCTGTCTCTTTGATAGATTGTTCTGAATTCAGCGTCATTCTGTGGATGTCTAAAACCCCTCGTATATTTGCTTTTTGCAGCATATGGTGCAAGATTTTTCTCTTCCAGTTGTTCGATCTCATCTCTCTTTATCATTCACCCTCCATGTCATTTCTTGTCCAAGTTGTCAATGTTTAATAACAAG
>JAGMEZ010000361.1 GCA_023127905.1 Caldifarciminota bacterium | reverse complement strand
AATTATTCAACAGAATACGCAAATTTTACCGTCGGAAAGGATGATACGATCTCTGAGGTTTCTATTAAAGAATTAGTTCAGCATTGGGTGAATGAAGATGATAATTATGGAATTCTTCTTAAGGCAAGGTATGAAAGCACTGTTTGTTCACGTTTGATTCTGGATGTCCTCGATATGCCGAAGCTTTCTATCTATTATACACCAGCTCCCGATGTTGGCAATTAAACAAAATTTACAAATGGAAGAAATAAAACGTATGGGTTTGAGAGGTTCAGGATTCGTAAATTTACTACTATTCTGTCGTACCTTATTAATAGCCAGTGTTTTATTCCCGTTTTATGGATATTCTCAATCTATCTTTAGTTTTAAGGGAGAAGGTGAATCAATGCTTAGAGGAAATACGCATATGTCAGCACTTGGTTATTGTGAGATACCTTGCACATTTTCATCAAATATCTGTGGTTCGATTGCTTTCTTAAAAAGAACAGGAATAGACCTAACATACGGTGGAGTACGACTGGAAATGAAAGATGAGGAAGGTAAGAATGTAATGCACTACTATGGTATACCGTACATAAAAGTTGCTACGACACTTCCAAAGGATCTGGCTGTTGGTTTGAATGTGATTAAGGTAGTTGATTTTAATTCCAATTTTATTACACGCCCAGATTCTGTAAATGGAGTTGTTTTCCAGGAGCAGTTTTCGAAGAAAGGTCAGCTCTCTGTTGGGACAATTGAGATAGCCAAGAAGATTGGGAATCGATCAGGGATTGGATTGGGATTCAATGTTCTATTTGGCGGGTCTGATGAGGTGTGGATCACGAATTTCTCTGATACACTTTACTGGGATACAAGAGATTCACTTAATAGTTCATATTTTGGATGCAGTTACTCTCTCGGTATAGTTCTTGATGTATCTCCTATTAAAATTGGTTTTGGATATAGTTTTCCCATCTCCTGTGATAAGTCTACAAGAAGTTTTTCAGATTTTAGAAAAGATACTATTAAGATTGAGGATGAACTTATTTTTCCTTCTCTCTATTCAGGTGGATGTGATCTCTTGATCAAAGAAAATTTTAATTTAATTTTCACGGTAAGATATGAAAAATGGAGTGATTTTAAGTATAATGGGACGAGACGGGACGAGTTTAGGAATGTCCTATCGTATAGTATTGGTTTTGAATACAATAGGATTGGAGGTTACAAAAAAAGGGGATTCCCCTTGAGGGTTGGATACTACTCAAAACCATGGTATTTCAAGGATTCTTACAAAAAGGATATTTTAGATCATGGTATTACTTTAGGGACTTCTATCCCGGTCCTGCAAAAAGGTGGTTTTCTTGATTTAGGCTTTATTGCAGGCTGGAGAAAGACAGGTGAATTAGAAGAGCGGTTCTATAATTTACGTATTGGTTTTAATTTTTCTGAGAGGTGGTAAATATGAGAAAGACCTATCTTCTTTCAATTTTAATAATCTTTTTTTGTGCTTCATTCTCTTTGTCGGCTGATAAAATAGGTTATATTGATTCTGAGAAAGTTATTGAAGGATACAAAGGTATTAGTATCCTGAAAGAACAGTACAAAAAACTGCTAAATGAGTGGGAAATAGAAGCAAGGGAGAAGAAGATCGAAATTAACAAATTAAAAGCTGAATTAGACGACCAGGAACTAATGTTATCTATAGAAGCAAAGAGAAAAAAGAAACAGGAGATAGAGGAGAAAGAAAAGGAGTATGAACAGTTTTTAAAAGGGATATGGGGTGAGAATGGAAAATCAACAACAAAACATGAAGAGATCTTAAAACCTGTTATTGAAGAGATAAGTAATGTTCTGGAGAAGATTGGAGATGATGAGGGTTATGTAATAATATTTGATATCAGTAAAGGAAATATTGTTTATGTAAAGACTGGTCTTGACCTGACAGAAAGAGTCCTTTTTGAGATTAACAAGGAGTTTACAGTTGTTGCACCTGAGATAACAAAAGAGACAGAGTTTTACGTTTTTCTCTTCTATGAAATTAGTACCGAGGCTAAGTCAAAATCCTTGGGACGACAGATTTCAAGCTTACTTAAGGCAGGCCTGAATAAGCTTTCAAATTTTGAATCAGTTGAGTCTGGGAGAGTTAGTGAAGCATTGATGTCTTATGGAAACTTGAAAGAAGATGAGCTTGATGATAATCAGGTCAGGCTTATTGCAAGGAGGGTGAATGCTGAGATTGTCGTCTTCGGGAAGATTGATTTATCGTCCGGTACAATAATGTTGGATCTGCGATGGATAAATTTTGATGTTGGAAACGAAATTATGACTGAGAGTTTCTCGATAGATGAGAGGCGAGATTTGGAGGAACTTGCACAAGAAGTAATGACGTATCTTGGACGGGAAATAAAGGAGAAATGAAGGTAAAGGAGATTGTTTTACTGGTAAATGGTGAATATTTTGGGGATGGAAATTTAGAGATTACAGGTGTATCAGGACTTGATACGGCAAAAGAGACCGAAATAAGTTTTCTTTCTGATAGTAAGTTTCTTAAGTTAGCGAAACAATCTCGGGCATCTTGCATTATTACAAAAAAATCTTTTTCTATCGAAGATAAAATCGTTATCTATGTAGAGAATCCTACACTTTCTTTTATAAAGGTAATAGAGTATTTTCATCCTCCAAGAAAGTTAGATAAGGGAATTTCAAAACATGCCATTATTGGGGAGAATGTATCAATAGATAAAAGTACTAGCGTTGCACCCTATGTCGTAATTTGTGAAGGAGTTAAAATTGGTAAAAATGTCAGAATTTATCCTTTTTCATACATTGGAAATAACTCTGTGATCGGTGATGATGTAGAATTAAAAACATCTGTAACCATTCTTAATAATACAATTGTTGGGAATAGAGTTATTATTCACCCTGGTGCCATCATCGGGAGTGATGGATATGCGTATGTGACTGATAAAAAAAGGCATTCTAAAATTCCGCAAATTGGAAAAGTAGTTGTTGAAGATGACTGTGAAATTGGCGCAAATGTTACAATAGATAGGGCATCGTTTGGTGAAACAAGAATTGGAAAGGGAACAAAGATAGATAATCTTGTTCAGATTGC
>JAGMEZ010000360.1 GCA_023127905.1 Caldifarciminota bacterium | reverse complement strand
CCTGTTTTTGCAATTTGTGTAATATCAGATATTTCAAGAGGGATTCGCATGTCAGGTTTATCTGTTCCATATTTCTCTATTGAATCTACATATTCAATCCTTTGAAATGGGATAGAGATGTTTATTTTGAGTACATCAAGGAAGAGTTGTTTCATCATTTCCTCTGTAAGTGAATATATATCCTCTTCACTGATAAACGACATCTCAATATCTATCTGTGTATGCTCTAGTTGTCTGTTTCCCCGCAAGTCTTCATCCCTCAGGCATTTTGCAAATTGATAGTATCTATCGAATCCTGCAATCATGAGGATCTGTTTATAGATTTGTGGCGATTGTGCAAGGGCATAAAATTTACCTTTTTCCATTCTTGAGGGGACAAGGAAATCCCGTGCACCTTCAGGTGTTGTCTTGGCAAGAATAGGTGTTTCTACCTCAAGGAAACCCCTTTTTGACAGAAATGTTCTAATGGATTGAATAACAGCATGCCTGGTAATGAAGTGGTTCAGCATTGTTCTTCTTCTCAAATCAAGATATCTATATTTTAATCTGAGTTCTTCCAGTGCTTTAACGTCTTCTTCAATAACAAAAGGAGGAGTTAAAGAAGGATTTATTATTGTGATATTTTCAGTCTCGACTTCTATCTCTCCTGTTACAAGATCAGGATTTACCATATTAGATGGTCTTTTTCTTACAGTTCCAGATACAGAGATAATGTATTCGGATTTGATATCAGGTACTGTTTCCATTGCCTTCTCTTCTTCCGGATGGATTACTATCTGGGTCAAACCATACCTATCTCTTAAGTCTATGAAGCTGAGACCACCGTGGTCTCTTTTTCTATTAACCCATCCGATCAGGGTAACTCTTTTACCTTCGTCGCTTTTACAGAGTTCGCCACAGGTATGTGTTCTTAAAGCAGTATTTAGTTTTTTGAATTTTTTTGATTCTTGCATTTTTATTTTAATTTTTGTGTTGTTCCTGATAGTTATTCCTTATTTCTTCCACTATCGCGTCTATAGAGAGTTTGACTCTCTTCTGTGAGCCATCTGTCATTCTTCTCAAAGTAACCTCATTGTTTCCAAGTTCTTCTGAACCTATTATGATTACGAATTCTGCGCCAAGTCTATCGGAATCTTTCATCTGCGCCTTTAGACTTCTCTCGAGATAATCCTTTTCACAAACAAATCCCTTCTTTCTAAGTTCGTTTAGGAGCAGGAAACCTTTCTCATCAGTCTTCTCATCCATTGTAACGATATAGAAATCGAAGTGCTGTTTTTGAATTTTTGCTTTTCCTTCTTTTTCTACTGCAAGAAGGATCCGTTCCATTCCGCAGGCAAAACCAATGGCAGGTATCTGAGGTCCTCCAAAAAGCTCTACCATTTTATCGTACCGTCCTCCTCCTCCGACTGCATCCTGAGCGCCAAGTACTGGTGAGATGAATTCATATACTGTTTTTGTATAATAATCAAGTCCCCGGACAAGGTAAGGGTTCAGGGTAAAATGTACATTACTCTTTTGAAGAAGGTCCAGTACTTTTGAGAAATGATCTTTACATTCATTGCATAGTTGATTTTCAGAGGTTGGAGCGTTTTTTAATACCTGCCTGCACGTTTCTCTTTTGCAATCAAGAACTCTTAGAATATTTACCTCAAACCTTCTCTTACAGTCATCACATAAAAGATTTAGTTTAGACTCAAGGAAATTCTTCAGCGATTCCTTGTAAAAGGGTCTGCACTTATCACATCCAACACTGCTTATTTGTGTTTCTACCTTTCTTAAACCTATATTGTTTAATATCTCTAATCCGAGTATTATCGTTTCCGCATCTATCTGGGGAGATAAACTTCCAATTGCTTCGATACCAAACTGTCGAAATTCACGGAGTCTTCCTGATTGAGGGCTCTCCTGTCTATACATCCTTCCATAATAGAATAATTTCTGGAAGATCCTTTTTTTATGAAGGTTATTTTCGAGGTAAGCTCTTATAATGGAGGGGGTTCCTTCCGGACGTAATGAGAGATTTCTTCCACCCTTATCAGTGAAACTGTACATCTCCTTATTAACAATATCGGTTGTTTCTCCAGTTCCTTTAATGAAAAGTTCGGTCTGCTCAAAAATAGGAGTTCTCATTTCTCTGTATCCGTATTTTGCCATTGTTTTTCTGAGGGTCTTTTCTGCTTCTAAAAATGTTTCAGTTTCATTAGGTAAAATGTCTTTAGTTCCTTTTATTTTTTGAATTTTCATAGTATCTTATTACCATAAAAGATAGAATTGTCAAGGAAAAAAGAGTTATTTGAGAGAATGATACCTTTGAGTGAATTTTATTCTCGTCTGCAGTGAACAGTCCAGTTACAGGCAAAATAATTTAAGAGAGGAATCCGGGCTAAAAAAGTGTCGATTAATACAAAAATCTCTTCAATATCCCTGCTTATATGCCAGGTTTTCTTTGTTATTTTATTTAACAGAGTAATAAACCAGTGAATAAATCCACATGTAAACCAGATACCTT
>JAGMEZ010000036.1 GCA_023127905.1 Caldifarciminota bacterium | reverse complement strand
GCAGATTAGAAAGATAGACACAGATTTGCATAATTTAAGTATAAAGAAACAACACAAATATAAGTTGGGGAGAATTTTACAATGGATTTATCAGTGAGATTCTGTTTTATCTGTGAATATCTGTGTGCTAATGTTTTTGAAAGGCTGAGGAGGGACGAGCATGTATCCTGAATATATGATGGAATCATTAAAAATGGTGGAAAAGACACGACCTAAAAGGATTGAAATTGCAAAATCAGGGAAACCAATTGTAGAACCGATGAGTCTAAAGGAAAGGGGGGGGATACTTGATAAATTCCATCCTGATTACAAGTCCGATGCAAGAAAACCTGTGAGGATTGGTCCTAACAAAGGAGAAAATCTCACTGCAAAAGTGACTAATATATTGGAATCACATTCAAGGATAAATCCAGATGATATAGACCTAAGTGATATAGATTTTGATGTTGATGTTCTTATTATTGGTGGTGGAGGTGGTGGTTCAATGGCAGCAATATGGGCACAGAGACACGGTGCCAAGGTTTTTGTTTCTACAAAATTGAGGATTGGTGATGCCAATTCAATGATGTCACAGGGTGGAATGCAGGCTGCTGTTAATCCTCACGATTCTCCTGTAATACACTACCTTGATATTATGGGAGGTGGTCATTTTGATAATAAACCTGAACTTGTTAGCGTATTAACTATGGATGCACCAATGATTGCAAAATATCTTGAGGAGCTGGGAGTTATGTGGGACAAGGATGAGAAGGGTGTTCTTTTCACAAAGGCAGGTGGTGGTACATCAAGAAGAAGGATGCTTTCCTGTAGGGATTATACAGGTGCAGAGATAATGAGGACCCTGAGGGATGAAGTGAAAAATCATCCTGACGACATTACTGTTCTCGAATATACACCTGCAATAGAATTAATAATGGATGATAAGGGTCAGGTGGCTGGTGCTCTTCTATATCAGACAGAGACTGAAGAGTACGTGATTGTGAGAGCAAAGACGACCATTATTACAACAGGTGGTTTTGGAAGACTGCATATCCAAGGTTTTGCTACAACAAACCATTATGGTGCGACAGCTGATGGTCTTGTTGTTGCATACCGGGCAGGTGCAAAACTGCTCTATATGGATACTGTTCAGTATCATCCAACAGGGGCAGTTTTTCCTGAACAGATACTTGGATTTCTTGTTACTGAAAAGGTGAGAGGACTTGGAGGCCAACCTATTAATAAATTTGGTGAACTTTTTGTATTCCCTCTTGAGCCGAGGGATGTAGAGGCATCAGCATTTATAAGAGAATGCACTGAAAGGGATAATGGAATAAAAACACCTGCGGGGAGGGTCGGCATCTGGCTTGATTCACCTATCATAGATATACTGAGCGGTCCGGGAACTATACAAAAGAATCTCCCTGCTATGGTTAGACAGTATCACAGATTTGAGATAGATATTTCTAAATATCCTATGCTTGTCTTTCCAACATTGCATTATCAGAATGGTGGTATAGAGATAAACGATAAGGGTGAGACGACCATTTCTAATCTCTATGCTGCAGGAGAAACATCTGGCGGATTACATGGGAGAAACAGATTAATGGGGAATTCTGTGCTCGACTACAATGTTTTTGGAAGAAGGACTGGAATAAACGCCGCAGAGAAATCTAAAGAGGTTACGCTTGGGAAACTCCACCTTGACCATGTAAGGAATTATGAGAGAGAACTCAAAGAGGTAGGAATAGAAACGAAGAGAATTGCTCCGATTCTTCTACCAGATTACAGAAATTTTGAGGTTATTCGAAAGCACCGTAAGGAATTCGACCCCTTCCTTGGTGGTGGTATTACTGGCTGGTATGAAGAGGAATGATAGTGCAAAACATTGTTATTAAGGTTGAAATGACGAAACCCGAATGTCGAAAAAATAATAAAATCCGAAAAAACAATGAAAAAAGGAACAAGATAATGTAGCGCCGAGGTTTATCCTCGGCAGAAAAAACAGTGTTGGGGACAAGCCCCAACGCTACGAGAGAGAATAACAATAAGAAAATTATTTAGAATGGCTATGTATAGGAGGCAGTATGGGTGATAAATTTGAGCCGAAGCTTGTGGGATTCTTTTGCAACTGGTGTACATCAAGTGCAGCTGATCTTGCTGGAACATCAAGGATGCAGTATCCACCAAACATAAGACCAATTCGGGTGATGTGTTCTGGTTCTGTTGATACTGCATACATCTGGAGGGCTTTCCTGGAGGGCGCAGATGGTGTTATCATTGGTGGTTGTCATCCGGGTGACTGTCACTATGTTTCAGGGAATTACAAGGCTCGGAGGCGAATAAAGATTTTTGAGACGATAATGAAAACACTTGGACTGGATGAGAAAAGACTCTGGCTAAGATGGATTAGCGCAAGTGAGGGAAAGAAATTTGCTGAAACAATGAAGGAATTTACTGAACACATCAGAAAACTGGGTCCTTCAAAGATCGGGAAAAATTGGTCAGTATAAGACACCTCCAATACCCCCACCTTATTAGAGGGGACTTGAAACGGGGTTGTAATCCCCTCTAAAAAGAGGGGTGTCATATACCATGCGGTATATGACGGGGTGTGTAAATTGGGAGCCGCAGGCTTCCACCTACGCTAAAGCTTCGGAGGACAAGTTAGCCTGCGTGAAATGATAAAGGAGAAATTATGGGAGAGAGATTTCAGTTAAAGATAGCTGGTGATGATTTAAACAAAGGGATTAAGGACTTTCTCATACAAATTATGGACAAAAATAAAATAAACAATGTTGTTGTCCCTTTACTCATCCCATCAAAGAACAATGTTTTTCCTACATTTGTAAGGAGCAAAGAATTACTGGAAGATGCAAAACCCGTTGCACCTGTTCTCCCGATCAGTACTGCAACGATGGTTTCGAAGATTACAAAACTTTCCCCTTCACCTGAGAAGATTCTCGTTTTTCTTAAACCCTGCGAACTCAGGGCTGTTTTGGAACTAACAAAATTCAAGCAGATAACCCTCGACAATCTTATCCTCATAAGTTACGATTGCATGGGTGCATACAAGACTGAATTTTATGAAGAGGCGCTTTCAGGTGGAAAGGATATTGATTCTGAGTATGTATCCAAGAATTTACTGAAAGGGGAACAGGATGAGAATATAAGAGACGCGTGTAAACTATGCGAGAACTTCTTTCCAACTGCATTTGCTGATATCGGTATTGGTTTTATTGGAACAGATGGAGGAGTAATTATTGAGTCGAATACGGAAAAAGGGGAAGAAACCCTTTCCAAACTGGGTTTGGAAAAGAAAGAGGTAAAGGATAGAGATGGGAAGCTTGAAAAAATCTCCAGGAAGCGGAAAGAAGAGTGGGAGAAGGTGAGGAAAGATATTAAGGGAGAAACTGAAGGTATAGATAATCTGGTAAAATATTTCTCAAAATGTATTGATTGCCACAACTGTATGAGCCAATGTCCCATCTGTTTCTGTAGGGAATGTTTCTGGGAATCCCCGACATTTGAGTTCACTCCTCTCAATTTTCTTGGATGGGCGAAGAAAAGGGGTGCTGTAAAACTGCCTACCGATACAATCTTTTTTCACCTCGGAAGACTTACGCATATGGCCACTTCCTGTATAGCATGCGGTCTATGCAGTGATGCTTGCCCAAATGATATTAAGGTTTACGAGCTTTTTCATCTTGTTGCTGATGATACACAGGCTGTATTTGATTACAAGCCAGGAAGGGATTTAGAAGAAGAGGTACCTCTTGTGACATTCAAGGAAGACGAACTCAAGGAACTTGGGTAATATTTTTTGCATAGAGCATAGAGCAGAGGGCAAAGAGCATAGACAAGTATAAATGTGTCATTGCGAGCGAACGCAGTGAGCGTGGCAATCTCAGGTTGCCAAAAATAGGGATTGCTCCGACTGAGAATATGAAAGAGAACCTACCATGACAGCCTTTTTTGGAATTCAACTCAGTTGACTGAATATCTTAGCTTTTCCATAAAAAGATTGACTTTCGACTATTTTTGTTACATAATTATAATAATGCTAAGTAAATATTTGAAAGATAGCTAATAGATAAGGAGGAGAAATGGTTGAAAAAAAGTTAAAAGCAGATATTGATTACGTCGAAAAAAATAAAAAGGATTTACTTAAAGAACATCTTAACAAATATGTACTTGTTCACGAACAGAAAATAGTTGATTCCTTTGATAATTATCAACGTGCTGCTGAGGAGGGTGTTCGTTTATTCGGAACTGATGGTGTATTTCTAGTGTATCAGATACTTGATAAGGAACCTGTTAATTTTGTAATGGAGGCTGCATTGTGATTAGTAATTTGAGATATAGTGCTGAAGCAAAATCAAAGACTGTTGATGGTGAAGAAAGAGTTATTCAGATACCACCACCCATTGTCCTCGCTCGTTTGGGTCCATTTCTTAAAGTAACAATTTCACATCCCCGTATTGTTCAGGAAGATTTTCAGAAAAAGAGTAAAAGTAGTCCATCTAAGGTAATTAAAGCGATGATAGATACAGGAGCGAGTGGAACTGTAATAAAGCCAGAAATTGCTGAGGAATTAAGACTTATTCATACAGGATATCAAAATGTATCATCTGTTCAGGATGAACAAAAGAGACCAGTTTATTATGGTTTGATTATTTTTCATTGGGGCAGTGCCAAAGAAATCCCTATGGTTTCTTGTCCTTTGAAAGGAAGTGAATTTGACTGTTTAATAGGAAGAGATATTCTTAAACACTGGCATCTTACTTATAATGGCCCAAATGGATCAATCGTAATTTGCGATTAGCAAGCAATATTCAATATCCAACTTATTATCTAACAGGGTAAACTTTTTTCATAATTTATCATGATGTCACAGAGTAAAGTACCGTCCCAGATTTCGAAGAGGGAGATATTACCATATTCTGTGAGGAAATCAGAGGAGATACATTTGAAAGATTTGCAAAATTATGGATAGAATTGAAGAAAAAGAAGCCCAAGAAAAAGACCAGCAAAGAAAAACAGCTTAACCTTTTTAAAAACCCAAATAACAATATTTGAAAAGTTTTATTGAGATATAACATTTTATAAATAATGTTGACCAAGTCCGAAAAGAGAGGAAGTGATCGGGATGAATGAAGGTATGGTTAAAAATATATTAAGTCAATGGTTCGAGGAAAGAGGATTCGAAACTCAAGAAAATGTTCAAATAAATTCCGAAAATAAAGTTGATCTGATAGCAAAAAAGGAAAATGTAGAATGGATTGTAGAAGTTAAAGGCGACTACGATGCACATACTGAACAATACACAGTAAATTTTGACACAGGTATGGGACAGAGTTTAAAAAGTATCAGCAAATTAGATAACGAAACAAAGTATGCCATATGTATTCCTTTCAGCAGAACTGAACGCGGAGAGAAACTTTCTTACAGACTTATTCTTAAAAAATATTCAAAGTCCATGGTTTTTGAAGTTCTTAACATTCATATTATCTTAGTCCGAGACGATGAATCTGTTGAAGTGATTCCCCCTAAAGATGTTCAAACATTTCTGAGAAAAATTGACCCGGGAATAAGGGCTAAAAGTTTATAATGAGAAAAGTTCTTATACTAATTCCCTGTTGTAGATCTAAGCAAAGTGGAGGAATAACAGAGTACAACTCCAGCAGTTCTATTCTTAATTATTTGACCAGTTCAGCAAGGAAACAGTTGTTATCCTTAAGAAGAGAATTATTTGAGTATTTCTCTTTCCCACTCGGACAAGATGTTGAATCTCCTGATGACAGCACCATAACTTATATTGAGGCTTACAGAAGATATACTGGGAAAATTTATCGTCAGATTTGTGCTGGTTCGTGGCAAAGGTTAAGGGAAATTCGAAACTTAGATTTAGTCATTATTTCTGCACTGTTCGGGTTATTAAGATACGATGAACTAATACGATATTATAATGTAAATATGAATGATAAAGTAGGAGATCAGGCAGTTAAGGCTTGGTGGCGGGAAAATGATTTATATAAGATTTTGAAGTATTATATAAATACAAATAACATCTCAGAGGTCCATAATGTATTATCGAATGATTACAACGAAGCTTTACGATATT
>JAGMEZ010000359.1 GCA_023127905.1 Caldifarciminota bacterium | reverse complement strand
GGTGTCTTGTTTCTGTTTATATGAAGAACAAACTCTCTGATGCCTCCATCGTATTTATAAATCTCCTTTTTGTCAGAACGTTCATCTGTAAGCTCGATTTGTAAACCTGCGTTAAGATAAGCCATCTCTTTAAGTCGAGCAGATATAGTTTCATATTTGACATCAACTGTTTCAAAAATTTCGCCATCAGGCATAAAAGTAACTGTTGTACCACTTTTTTCAGCGGTGCCAATCTCTTTCAAAGGCTCAACAGCTGCCCCATGATCATACTTTTGATAAAACTCTTTTCCATCGCGTCTAACCTTTGCTTCAAGCCAACTGGAAAGAGCATTAACAACAGATACACCGACACCATGAAGACCTCCTGAGACTTTATAGGCCTTGCTATCAAATTTTCCACCTGCATGAAGCATTGTTAGGACAACCTCTACCGCAGGTTTCTTTTGCTGGGGATGCATGTCAACAGGTATCCCACTTCCATTATCAACCACGCTGACGCTGCCATTTTTATGCACAGTTACCTTTATCTTGTTACATCTTCCCACCATAGCCTCGTCAACACTATTATCGACAACTTCAAAAACTAGATGATGCAAACCCCTTGAATTCGTGTCTCCTATGTACATTGAAGGTCTCCTCCTCACCGCTTCTATCCCCTTTAACACTTGAATACTTTTTGCATCGTATACCATCAAAATCCCTCCCGGTATAATGATTAAGAAAACTTAACCATTATTCCTGATTATACATCTTCTTCTCTATCAGGCACTCTTTTTATTAAAAAAATTATATCCTCTATAATCCAATCTTTTAGCTCTTTATTAAGTTTTGTAATAATTTTGGGCTTTAAAAAACCAAGTTCGTTCATCCATGCTGAGTTTTCTACTTCAACTACAAGTTTTCCATTCCGTGCATAGAGCGGTTTTGTTTTCTCCAAAACCTGCTGACCCACCACTTTATCCCAAATAAGAACAGCCTTTTGTTCATTGTATCTCTTGGTGAGCCCCAAATTTCTCATAACTTTATCAATAATATTACTTACCTTTTTCATTTTCTATATCTATCTTTTTTAGAGACGTCATATTCCTCAGCATTTCACACTTTGTAGTAGCAATAAAACACTGCCCGATCTCTGTAATACTGTTAAGAACTTTTTCTGTTCTTATGATGTCAAGCTCAGCGACAGCCTCATCAATTAAAAGAATTGGGTCATCTTTTCTCTTGTTTTTAAGAAATGATGCTTTCGCAATCTTCAATGATATTGCACATGTTCTCTGCTCACCTTCTGATGCAAATTTGCGCATAGGCAGTTCATTTATTGTAATCAAAAGGTCATCCCTGTGAGGACCTGTCAGTGTCATCCCTTTCTCCAATTCCTCATCTCTTCTCTTTCTAATACTATCATTAAAGCTCTCATCAATGTTTTCATTGAATTGAAAGGATGGAGAATACCCTACGGATAATTTATCCTTTTCAGGCGAAAACAGGGTATAGTAGAATGAAACACACTTGTTCAAATCTTTCATAATGGACAATCTCTTTTTAATAATTCGACTGCCTATCTGAATGAGCTCTTCAGTCCATCCTTCTATCCCTGCCGTACTATCCCTTCTCCCAATTTTTCTTAAATAAAGAATCTTATTTCTCTGTCGCAAAACCCTTCTATAATCAAGCAAGTCAGCAAGGTAATCGGGAAAAAGAAGAGAGAGTAAAGAATCAAGAAAACGCCTTCTCAATGATGGTTCTCCAGAAATGAGATTTATATCATTCAGAGAAAGAAAGATAAGAGCAATTGTTCCTATTAACTCCTTCAAATTCGATATCTCAACACCATTAATAAATATTTTTTTTTTATCCACCGAACACCTGAATTCAATCTTCTTTTTAACTGCACCATTAAAAGAACCTTTAATCCTAAAAAAGTCTTTTGAGAGCATTACTAACTCGTCAAGGTTCATTGTTCTAAACGATTTACCATAGGAGAGAATATAAATAGATTCAAGTAAATTTGTTTTTCCACAACCATTCTTTCCACACAGAAAAGAACCTGATTTGTCAAAGGAAAGACTTTTTTCAGTGTAGTTTCGAAAATTCTCAAGAACAATTTTCTCTAAATACATCTTCACTTATTTATAACATATTTATTATAAATTTTCAAGGGGTTTTTTTGTTTTTTTCAGAAATTATTATTTTTATAACTTACTAAAATATATGAACATATACTTTATACTTTAAAGAAATACATAAACAGTAAAAATCAGTTTGTTACAGTTATCAGTATTAAATCCAAAAAGCGGAAAAATTAGAAAATGTATTTCTTATTCTACATAACAAGCGACAAAAAAATACTTGACAAAATAGTTGCTAATCAATATAATAATTTTGTAGCCAGGTTTTGTGAGAAATATTAAGAAAGAATATGAAAAGCAATTCAATAGTTAAATCCCCCTAAATCCCCCTTTAGAAAAGGGGGACATAAAAAAGAAGGAAAGTCCGAAATTAAGAAAATAGAAAATGGAAATTAAAACACAAAAAACAAGGGGGACTTATTAGAGGTGTATTCTTTAGAAAAGAGATCTTTGTGAAGGAGGGAACAGATGAAAAGTGCAATAGTTTTCTGGTTGACATATTTTACGATATTTTGCCATACATGCATCCTTTTCGGAAAAGATAATTTTACGAATAGTGAGTTTTCAAAAACTGAAGATTTAATTTTTTATAAGGATTTTAACCGCTCGCAGGAGATAGTAAGTGCGCGAACATTGAACACTAAAGTATTCATGACAGAAGAGGGAAATCTGGTGTACCGAGTATTCTCCCGTCCTGTGCATTTCATCAATGAAAGGGGGAAATTCGAAGATATTATGGATGACTGCGATTGCTGTTTTGACTGGCAGATTGGAGAATCATACAGTGGATATGTTGATGGCCTCTTTGAAGAAAAAAACGTATGCGGACAAAGTGCTACTTACATTCAGGTAAACGAAACATATTATTACAGAGGATTTGTGGAATTTATCACAGAAGTCATTCCTGATACAACGACAATTGATAGTGTTGAACTAAACCTTAACTGTATTCAGTGGATTATCTCAAATGAGGACCATGATATCTGGTCAATGGAGAACAAACCCTCGGATTCAGATGCAATGACCGTTTACGATGATGCCGCAAACGGAGCCTGTTATATTGGCAATTACCTTGGTGGTACAGGGTGGAACTCATGGGACCTGGGTTCACAGGCGTGTCAGGATCTTGAGAATCTTCTTGAAGAGAATTGGTTTGCGGTAGGAATTTCAGGTTATTACTCCTCTTCAGCATCTTATACTCTACTATACCAGTGTGGCACTGGTTGGATTGATATCTTTGAACAAGTCGGTATTGAAGAGAAATACGTCACGAGGCCCGCTGGAATATTCCTACTACAAAACCACCCCAATCCATTCTCCACAAAGACAGAAATCAGAGTTTCCCTCGATCCTGAGCCCTTCAGGTCCCGAGAATCTTCAGGATCCGAGGGAGTTCTCGGGACCAAAGGGCAGATACCAGAAATCAGAGATCAGATGACAGATGACAGAAGACAAATGTCCTTGAGCATTTATGACTTGACTGGCCGGTTAGTCAAAAGCTTTTCACTTTGCACTGACCACTATCCACTGACCACTGTCTTTACCTGGGACAGAAAGGATAACAGAGGTAACAGAGTTCCACCTGGAATATATTTCCTGAAATTAAAAGCGGGGAAAAGGGATATAGTCCGAAAAATAATCGCATTGTAAAGTATTAGATTCATCCTCACCTTAATGGTAACACAAAAACGAGAGAACTCTTTGCACTACAGAAGCACAGATTTTGGAATCAAGAAATTTCTTAAAATAAATTTATTTTTTTCTTGACATTTTTATGAAACTCCTATATATATTCCCTGAAGTAACATGGAGGAGATGTAGAGTAGTAGAATTATGGAAGATGTTGAAAAACCACTAAATTTATTCCCTGAAAAGAAATTCAGTTTTCCCAGTAGGTGATAAAAGGGGTTTTTTGAGGAAAAAGAGAACCTCAAAAAAGGTTTTCTATCCTCTCTTTTATAAGGAGAAAGCATTATATCTGGTCAATGTAAGATAGATTCAAGTAAGTAAGTATCAATTAGGAACGCATGACAGGGAAGAAAAAAAACCCTTTGAGAAAGGGAATAAAATCATTTTTTATTGCAGGAATTATCACCATATTACCATTAGGATTAACAATTTTTGTTGTTATCTTCCTGGTTAACTTACTTGGAAACATTGCTGGAAGATTACTAAAATACATCCCCAGCTTATCAATCTTTCCACCCTATGTAATAACAATCATCGGATTTTTTACACTGATAGTTGTTATATTGTTCATTGGGATGATAACCTCGAGCTTCATTGGAAGATGGCTTTTAAAATTAACCGACAGATTTTTCTCCAACCTACCATTTGTTAGGTCTGTATACTCAAGCGCACGACAGCTAACAGATACACTCTTTATCGACAGGTCTGCACTTAAAGAGGTTGTTCTTATTGAATACCCACGCAAGGGCATTTTTACTCTTGCATTCATTACAAACGAAGCGACGTGGAAAATAAAGAAAGAAAAAGAGATAACCTGTGTCAATATTTTTGTGCCAACAAGTCCCAATCCAACATCGGGGTTTTACCTTCTGATTCCGGAAGAAGATATCATCCCTACCAGTCTTTCAATAGAGTGGGGTTTTAAGATAATCGTATCTGGAGGAATCATTCTCCCCGATAAAAGGAGCATAAGTGTCAAGCATAGTTAAAAGATTAAAGGGATTCTTTAAAGGAAAAAAGAAACCTTTAACAGTAGAGACGGAAGAGGAACTCAGAGAAATTATTGCACAGGGTGAGGAAAATGGGATTATCACCGAGGATGAGGAAGAACTTATTACAAGTATATTTGAAATTGGTGACACACCGGTAAAAGAGGTTATGGTTCCAAGGATAGAGATGGTGACAATAAAGGTCTCCAGTACAATAGAGGATATTCTCAAAGAATTCAGGAAAGAAGGTTTCTCAAAGCTTCCATGCTACTATAAAAATATTGACAATATTGTTGGAATAGTTTATCTTGATCAGCTTTTACTCTTCTGGGGAAAGCGAGAAGATCTAAGGGCTTGTGACATAATGCGATTTCCCTATTTTATTCCTGAGTCGAAAAGAGTCCATGATACATTACGTGAGTTCCAGAGAAAAAGGATATCTATCGCCATTGTCGTTGATGAATATGGTGGTGTCAGTGGATTAGTAACCATGGAGGATCTCATAGAGGAAATTGTCGGTGAACTCCAGGATGAACTTGACAGAGAAGAAACATTAATTAAGGAAATAAAAAAAGACTCATATCTTGTAAATGCACGGATGGAATTAGACGATTTCAACGAAATAGTAGGAACTAACTTTGACATTAAGGACGTTCAGACCGTTGGCGGTCTTGTGGTACATACAATGGAAAGAATACCACAGAAAGGTGAAATATTGGTTCTCGACAGTCTTTCAATCCAAATCATCGGAGTTTCAAAGAACAGAGTTTACAGGGTGCTTGTAAGAAAGACAGGAAAGGTAATATAATGGAACACGAACGATTTGTCCATCTCCATGTACATACGGATTACAGTCTTCTTGATGGTGCATGCAAGATTAATGAAATAGTAACACAGGCAAAAGAATGGAAGATGCCCGCCCTGGCAATCACTGACCATGGTAATCTCTTCGGTTCTATAAGATTCTACAAACAAGCGATAAAGAATGGTGTTAAACCAATTATAGGAATGGAAGCATACGTTGCACGTGGAGACCTTCACAAGAAACCTGTTAAACAGAAAGAGAACTACACACATATAACCCTTCTTGCAGCAAATGAGGAAGGATATCGAAATCTTATGAAGTTATCGAGTATCGCTTTCCTTGAAGGTTTCTACTATAAACCAAGGATCGATAAAGAGGTACTGACCAAACATCATAAAGGTCTCATAGGAATGTCTGCCTGCCTGCAGGGGGAGATACCTCAGGCACTATTAAAGGATAACTACAACAACGCTGAAAGTTCTGCACTTTTTTATAAAGATCTTTTCGGGGAAGGAAATTTCTATCTTGAATTAATGAGACTTGGCTTAAAAGAGAACGAAAAGGTTAACAAGGATTTATTAAAACTCTCAAAGAGTTTAAGTATTCCGATTGTTGCAACAAACGATGTACACTATCTTGCTAAAGATGATGCAGAAGCGCATGATGTCCTGCTCGCCCTTCAAACAAAGGATGAACTAAAGAATGAAAATCGATTTAAAATAGAAACAAAAGAAATCTATTTCAAATCCCCGGAAGAGATGAAAAAACTTTTTAGTGATTTGCCTATGGCGATAGAAAACACCGTTCTTCTTGCTGAGAAATGCAATGTTGATCTAGAACTCGAAACAGCGAAAGTGCAACTCCCTCACTTCTCTTTACCTGAAGGCTTCAAAACATCATACGACTTCCTTTCCCATCTGGCCCGTAAAGGAATTAGCAGTAGATTCTCCGACAGTACACCTGAGGTAGAAAAAAGATTGAATTTTGAACTCGAAACGATAAAAAAGATGGGATTGTGTGATTACTGTCTGATTATAGAAGACCTCATCCGTTTTGCAAAAGATAAGCACATAAGTGTTGGACCGGGAAGGGGCTCTGCTGCGGGTAGCCTTGTTCTTTATGCTCTCGGGATTACAAATATCAATCCAGTCGCTTTTGGCCTTCTATTTGAGAGATTTCTCAACCCCGAACGTATCAGTATGCCTGATGTAGACATAGACTTCGCTGACAACCGAAGAGGTGAAATAATTAAATACCTTTTCAAGAAATATGGCGATAACAGTGTTGCTCAGATTATCACCTTCAGTAAACTTGGAGCAAAGGGGGTAATAAGAGATGTTGGACGCGTTCTTGGGCTACCTTACGATGAGGTTGACAAAATAGCAAAACGTGTTCCTGATGAATTGGATGTTACAATAAACAGAGCAATGGAAGACAAAAATTTCTCTGATCTTATAAAGGAAAAAGAAGAGTACAAAAAACTAATAACTATTGCACAAAGACTTGAAGGCTTAAACAGACATGTCTCTATTCATGCATCAGGAGTAGTTATTACACCAGGAACTTTAACCAATTACGTCCCTCTTTACATGAGTCGAGATGAAGGAAAGATCGCGACACAATATGATATGAAATCCGTAGAGGAGGTTGGTCTTCTCAAAATTGACATCCTTGGACTAAGAACCCTCACGGTAATTGAAAACACTATAGAATTTCTTGCAGAAGGAAATATAACTGTCGATATAGACGAAATACCTTTTGATGATGATGAAACTTATTCCCTGTTAAAAAAAGGAGACACAACTGGGGTTTTCCAGGTTGAGGGAAGTGGAATGAGGGATGTTTTGAAAAACTTAGCGCCTGATAAATTCTCTGATATTATCGCTGCAATTGCATTATATAGACCGGGTCCAATGCAGCATATTAACGAATTTATTCTCAAGAAGAAGGGTAAGAAGAAAGTTACCTATCCACATCCAAGTCTCGAAAATGTCCTGAAGGATACATACGGGATAATGATTTACCAGGAACAGGTTATGCAAACAGCAAGTGTAATCGCAAACTTCTCGTTAGGTGAAGCAGATATCCTGAGAAGAGCTATGGGGAAGAAAATGCTTGAGGATATGGATGCAAAGAGAGAAACATTCATTAAGAATGCGAAAAAAAATCATATCGATGAAAAAACGGCTGAAGATATCTACAAAATAATGATCCCTTTTTCGGGATACGGGTTTAACAAATCCCACGCAGCTGGATATGCGGTACTTGCATACCAAACAGCTTATCTTAAGACACACTATCCAATTGAATTCTTTTCTGCCAATTTGAGTTCCGTTATGGATAACAGTAAGAAAATCCGACTTTTTATTGATGACTGCAAAAATCATGATATAGAAGTTTTACCTCCAAGTATAAACAGCTCCTACGTGAAGTTCAAACCCATCAAGGGAAAGATTCACTTCGGCCTTGCTGCAATAAAAAATGTGGGTGAGAAAGCAGCGAAAGAAATTGTAAAAGAAAGAGAAATAAATGGTCCATATAAAGGTCTCTTTGATTTTGTACTCAGGTTCAATTCGGAGATCTTAAACAAAAAGGCAATTGAAGGGTTGGTTAAGGCAGGTGCTTTTGATTGTGTAGAGAAAAGCAGGGCAAAGCTCTTTGCGACCGTTGAAAAAGCACTTAAAGAGATGAGTAGTTTTAGAAAAGAGAGGGCATTTGGTCAAAAAGGGCTTTTTGATTCCATCCCTGGTATGAGTCCCAGCAGCGAGAAATTAATAAACGTGAAAGAATGGAGTAAGATAAAAATTTTACTTAATGAAAATGAATCTTTAGGGCTCTATTTCTCAGGTCATCCCTATGAAAATTATTACGAAGAATTGAAGTGGGTCACATCATATTCTTCTAAAAATCTGGGAACAGTTTCGGATGGGAAAGAAGTCGTATGTGGTGGAATTATTGAAGAGAAAAGAAAAACAAAGGATAAAAAAGGGAACGATATGGCGTTTCTGACACTTGCTGATCTAAATGGTTACTTAGATGTTGTGGTGTTTTCAAGCATATTCAAAAAAAACTGGCAGGAGTTAAGGGTGGGTAACGCTATCGTTATTAAGGGACATAAAGGCACAAATGCAAAGAAATCTGAAAAACCAAGCATTGTCGCTTCGAAAATATTTACTATTGAAGAAATCAGAGACCATTTTGTAAAAAATTTAGAGGTCCATCTTTCTATTGAAATGTTAGATGAGAATCTAATATTTGATATTAAAAAAATCCTGGATATGTATCCAGGAAAAAAGGATTTCTATATAGTGGTTGAAGATATAGAAGAGAAATTACCCCTTAAAACAGATAAAACTGTAGAGATATCAAAGGAATTAATAGATTCACTTGTGAAACTCACAGGTAAGGATAGCGTCAAATTAGGAGGAAAAAATATTTAACTTTGCACTCCTTCTACTTATTTTAACTACTACTCCAATAGAGGGTCAATTCGCGTTTGCTAATTACCTCTTCGAGCAAGGGGATTACTACAGAGCAATTACGGAATACAAACGATTTATCTTTCTCTCTTCAGATTCAGATAAAAAACTGTTTGCTGAAAATAGAATCCTCTCTTCATATAAAAAAGCAGGAAGATATGAAGAAGCCTTGAAATACATCGACAAATTCGAGGAAGGTAGATTTAAGAATATGGAGAAAGGAAAGCTTTATATCTTAACAGGTTATAATGGAATATCAAGAATGTCTTTAGAATCTTTAGATTCTGACACTGCTACAATTTTAAAAGGCTGGTCTTATATAAAAGAAACTAACTGGAAGTATTCAGAAAAGGAATTCCCACTGGTTCCAGACGATTCTGAACTGTCTGTTGACGCAAAAAAATTATACCAATATGCAGTAAAAGCAGATGATGAAATAGCTACAAAGAACGCTCTACTATCCGCTCTTTTTTCCTCTATTATTCCCGGAGCAGGAAGATTTTATGCAGGCAGAACAGGGGATGGCATTTTTTCTTTTCTAACAGTTGCAATTCCCAGTATTGCTTCGTATTACTACTGGAGTAAGGACAGAGAAAGAGCTGCTTTAATATCTCTCGGATTTGCTGCAGCGTTTTATCTCGGAGACATTTATGGTTCAGTAACTTCAATTAGAAAATTTAACACAGTAAACAAAAACAATTATATTAAAAAGATTGAAAAAGAACTTCATATAAAAGAAAAATATCTTGAATGAAAGGAGGTGAAAAGATATGCTAAAAGGAACAGTTAAATGGTTTAATGAAAATAAAGGTTTTGGCTTCATTCAACAGGAAGATGGACCAGATGTTTTTGTCCACTTCTCAGAAATCAAGGGAGAAGGTTATAAAAGCTTAAACGAAGGTGATGAAGTAGAATTTGAAATCACAGAAGGAGATAAAGGACCAAAAGCAACTAATGTAACTAAAATAAATAAATCTTAACATATCTGAATCGAGTATGCCTACTGATAGTATTTAAGGCTACTTCTCGTATTAGAATGAATCTCTTTATGAAAGGAGGTGAAAAGATATGCCAAAAGGAACTATTAAATGGTTTAATGAAAATAAAGGTTTTGGTTTCATTCAACAGGAAGATGGACCAGATGTTTTTGTCCACTTCTCAGAAATCCAAGGAGAAGGTTATAAAACCTTAAACGAAGGTGATGAAGTAGAATTTGAAATCACAGAAGGAGATAAAGGACCAAAAGCGGCTAATGTAACTAAATTAAATTAGTCCTACCCTGACATTCCTGAACCGTGCCGGCGCTGCTCCATGTCCAACATGGGCAGTTTGCCCCGGTTCGCCTTTTCCACAGTTGGGAATTCCCCATAATCTCCAGTGGCTCTTATCACAAATCGCATCACAGGAACTCCAGAAAATGGGTGTTATTCCAGTATAGGTAGGATTCTTATATATCTCTTTTATCTTTCCTTTTCTGATTCTATAAGCAATCTCTGTGCCGAACTGGAAATTCACCCTTCTCTGGTCTATACTCCAGCTTCTATTTGTTTTAAAGAGTATACCATTATCTGTATCTCTGATAAGTGCTTCAAGGGTCCACTTACCTGCTTCAAGGTTCACGTTTGTCATTCTCACCAATGGGATTCTATTCCACCCATCAGCCCGCATCGCACCTGAACTCCTCCTTCTTATCTTAGATGCTGTCTCTCTACTTGAAAGGTAACCTTTAAAGATACCATTCTGTATAACGGGAACCCTTCGTGCTTTTATACCCTCATCATCGTAACCGAATGTTCCCAACCCACGGGGGATAGTAGCATCTGCGTAAACATTTACGATTTTAGAACCGTACTTGAAATTATTTAACTTATCTATTGTGACAAAACTTGTCCCTGCATAACTCTCCTCCATCCCCATCACTCTGTCAAGTTCAACTGCATGCCCGATCGATTCATGTATCTGCAGGGCTAACTGGTCAGTGTCGATAATAATTGTCGCCTTATCGATAGAAGGACAGGGTTTGGCGGAAAGTAATTTAATACATTCTTCACAGGTTGGTTCAACATGTTCTAACAGTTTCATTTCCTCAATTAATTCATATCCACAGGTCGCAAAATTCCCACCAAAGCTTGTCGGATATGAACGAACTTGAATATCATTTCCCTTTATTGCCGTTGCTTGGAAACCACCACCAGATTCCATAATATCCTGTGTGATAAGACTACCTTCCGTGTTTGCAAACACCTTTTTATCAGAATAGAAACGAAGGTTAGATTCCCTTAACGAAATTTCCTTAAATTTCTTCATTTTTTCCGATATGGAAAGAAGAAGACCAATCTTCTCTTTAAGGGATATGGAGAAAGGATCCATTTTATAAGGCGTCTTGTATGTATCAACATAAATTTTCTCTTTTGTAAGCCGAACATCCGCCTTCTTCGCAAGACTGCTACCTTTTGCAATCTCAATTGCATTCTTTACCACACTCTCTATCTCTCTCTTTGTTAATCTCGAACTTGATGCAAACCCCCAGGCACCATTGACTATAACCCTCACACCAAAACCCAAGCTTTCTTCAGAGAATGCAGTTTCAGTTTTTTCATTTTTAACTCTAAGGGTTTCTTCCTTATTCTTCACAACCCTTACGTCACCATAATCAACCTTTTTCGATTTCAGAAACCCTATAACCTTTTTAGCGAAATCTTTCAATTTTCCTCCTCTGTTGTTTTTGTATCCTTATATAACAAATTTATTAAAAAGTCAACAAAAAGCCTCTTTTTGCTTCCCGGAGTACAACCTGCTTTTTTCCTTGACTTTATTTAAAATTTTTGTATTATCGTCCTATGAACCGGCTGATACTTGCATCTGATTCCCCAAGAAGAAAAGAAGGGTTAAGAAGATTACAAATCCCCTTTCATTCTGTTTCAAACAATATTGATGAAAACAAGGAAACAGAAAATCTTGAAATTCCACCTGATGAAATCGCACTCTACCTTTCTTTTAAAAAAGCATTGAGTGTAACAGAAGATTACCCGGATGATTTCGTTCTTGGTATGGATACGATTGTTGTTCTTGACGGGGAAATTATCGGTAAACCAAAAGACGACAATAATGCGATGACAATCCTCTTGAAACTCAACGGAAAATGGCATTCGGTAATCACTGGCGTAACGCTTATAAACAAAAAAAAAGGATACCAGGATAAAAAAATCTCTAAGACAGATGTCAAGTTTCTCGAACATACCGAAGATTTCATCAAAGGATATGTTTTAAAGGGAGAATCATTAGACAAAGCTGGTGCATACGGTATTCAGTCTGAAGGAAAACACCTTGTAGAAAAGATAAAAGGTGACTTTTCTAACGTTGTAGGTTTTCCTGAAAAGACCGTAATGAGGATGCTAAAGAGAGCAGGCATTAGCGCATGAGTTCGACCTTCATGGGTTAAAGAGGTTAGTTTTGTAGCCTTTGAGATTCTCTGTGTTCTCTGTGGTTGCCGTTAATAGTTTTAAGAAGGAGAGAAGATGACCATTAAAACAACAAGTGTTGAGAAAAAAACAAAGGGGTTCTCTGATGTAATAGATATAACGAATGACGTAGAAGCATTTATTAAAAAGTGTGATGTAATGAATGGTATAGCTACCGTCTTCATTCCAGGCTCAACGGGGGCTGTGACAACCGTTGAGTACGAACCAGGTTTGAAAAAGGACATACCCGAGTTTGTTGAGAAAATACTTCCGCGCGATGCTTACTATCACCACAATGAAACCTGGAATGATGGCAACGGTTTCTCACATATGCGTTCAGCTTTATTTGGTCCCTCCCTAACGGTTCCTTTTGAAAACGGAAAATTAACTCTCGGTACCTGGCAGCAAATTGCCCTGCTCGATTTTGACGCAAGAGGAAGAAATAGAAAAGTAATTATTCAAGTAATGGGAGAATAATATGAGATTTAAGACTATCGAGTGGAAAGATAATTCAATAAGAATTCTCGATCAGACAAAACTCCCCAAAACAGAGATATACCTTAAAATCAACACAGTCAGGAGGCTCGCGGAGAGTATTAAAAGGCTTTCAATTAGAGGTGCACCTGCCATCGGTGTAGCAGCAGGATATGGCGTCGCTCTTTCTTCTCTAACATCAAAAACCATCGATATTAAAAAAACTAAGAAGAATATAATAAAAGATATTGAAATGCTACAAAAAACAAGACCAACAGCAGTTAACCTTTTCTGGGCATTAAATAGAATGAAAAAAATCGTTGAGGATTACAAAGAGAGGGACGCAAAAGGGTTACATCTTACTTTACTAAAGGAAGCAAAAAAGATACACAGTGAGGATAGGGAATTATGCAGAAAAATTGGAGAAAACGGTGCAAGACTCGTTCCTGATAAGGCAAATATAATGACACATTGTAACGCAGGTGCTCTTGCAACCGGAGGATGGGGAACAGCACTCGGTGTGATATATGCCGCAAAAAAAATGGGCAAAAATGTACACGTTTACGCAGGAGAAACACGCCCGCTTCTTCAGGGAGCTCGGCTAACAACCTGGGAGCTCCAGAAAAACGGTATCAAAGTAACACTTGTTGTCGATAGCGCACGAGCTTCTGTGATTAGACAGGAACGAATTGACCTTATTATTGTAGGTGCAGACAGAATAGCATCAAATGGTGATGTGGCAAATAAGATTGGCACCTATCCACTTGCTATCCTTGCCAAAAAACATAATGTTGATTTCTATGTTGCTGCACCTTCAACAACATTTGACATTTCCCTAAAATCAGGTTTTGAAATACCCATAGAAGAAAGAAATGCAGATGAAGTAAAATCTTTCTCAGGTACTAAAACGGCTCCCACCTCTGTATCTGTCTTCAATCCTGCTTTCGATGTAACTCCCAATGAGTTAATAAAAGGAATTATAACAGAGAATGGTATTCTAAGAAAACCATATATGAAAAGTATAAGAAAATATATTAAGAAAATTTAGACATGAGACAACAGAAAAAGAAAATAAGTTTCTCAATTTCGAGCTCGCACATAAGGTCGCTCATCTTTCCTCTGTTTTTATCTCTAATTATTTTTCTTCCTAAAGCGAGCTACAGTGTTGAAGGTATGGATGTCAATATTACATACCCTCTCACACCGCCCAGGGAATTATTTGGCGATATAAAAAGCTTGCAATATGTACGAAGCCATACACACACCATTTCACCCATATTTAGATATTCAGGAGAGATAAACAAAGATTTCAATTACAACACAGGCATCACTACCGGGTTTTCCTATCTTAAAACACAATTTATAATAGAAGCAGAAAAAAGAGAGCTTTCAATCTTCGACTGTACAAAAACAGACAATATCAAATCATTGTTCAATAATAATGAAGATTCTCTATCTTTGCAATACAAAAATACGACATGGTATAGTTTTGAAAAAGAAATATCATCCTTTGTTTCCTATTTCGTAGTTGAAAAAGATGGCAACATCGGAGAATTTTATTCAAATTTGCACCACATTAATAAAAAAAATGAGTACGACATCTCTTTTAATTTTCATAGATTATACGGTTATGCAAATATGCTTTCTGTGGGTTTTCTTTACTCTCGCTCCACATGCCTCTTAGATAGAGAGAAGATGCTACAGGTTGAAATAAAAGACAGATTCGCCTATAGAGACTACCTCTTTGTTATTCCAGGCATAAAGGCAGAATTTATCTCACTGACCCTTTTTACTCCATTTTTCCATACCGTTTATCTCATTAACAAAAATATTTCTCTTAAAGCAAAATTTGATTCAAAATCCTATGGATCCAATATAGAAAATACTTACCACCTTCCTTACATTACTTTCCCAGAATCTCTTAATACACCCGTTAACATAATAAAAACCTCTCTTGAAATGGAAACCTTCGTTGATACATCTTTCTTAACAAAAATCTGTGTATCTGCCAGAAAGACACAATATCCCATCATAGCCGTTCAAGAAGGAAGATATCTTTTATCTTATGAGAATATTGATACTACTATTACTTTCGTCAATATTCTCTTCGATATAGGTATTTCGAGATGGATAGTTAACCTGAAATCAAATCTTTTGCTTGGTTATACCCCTTTCTACAAAGAAACAGTTCCTTACTTTCCACGATATAGATTACTAATGGATGTAACGTTATACCTAACTAGAAATGTCTCCCTTGAAAATAATATCCATTACACCGGGTTTGTTTACGACAGTAAAGGAAATAAGATAGAACCGTATTATATAATATCTTCGTCCTTGGCTTTAAAGATAATGGAAAATGCAACCCTCGATGTGGGAGCTTTCAATATCACTGATAGTAGAAAAATATTCATTGGTAGCGTTCATTTTTCCGGACGGATTATAAAAACTGGAATCAATATTTACTTTTAGCTGTAATGAGAATTTTTACTCCACAAGAGCGGTTCATAATCCTTTTCCTCATCTTCCTTCTTGTTCTGGGAAGCTCACTCTACCTGTATAAGCTCAATCATCCTTCTTTTGCACCTGCATATATCATCGAGGACTTTAAAAAGCAAATCGAAGAAGAAATAAATGAAGACATTATAGACTATAACCTCTATCTTCCCATACAGAAAACTGTAAGAGCAGAAAATAAAGAATTCGCAAAGATTAAAATAAATATTAATACTGCTGATTTTAATGAATTACAGCGAATCCCGTGCATAGGACCTGCTTATGCACAGAAAATAATTGAATATAGAAAAAAATATAATGGTTATAAAACCATTGGGGAGATAAAAAGAATCAAAGGTATAGCTGACAAAAAGTTCGAAAAAATGAAGAACTATATTAAAGTCAAGTAAACACAGTCTGTTATCTGTTTTCTGTCATCTGTTATCTGT
>JAGMEZ010000358.1 GCA_023127905.1 Caldifarciminota bacterium | reverse complement strand
GTAACGCCAGCAAATTCTTTAATATCAGACTGAGTTCTTGGGAGTGTTTTTACAACAATATCCGTGTGTTCAAGAAACTCGCTTGCAATGAGTGCTGCCTTTTTCGATTCAGAATTTACGATAACAGTAGAATAATAATCCATCTTATCACCATCTTGGATTCCGAAAATCTTATGAAGTCTTTTTATTGGAATAACTTCATCCCTTAATATAAAAATTTCTTTTGAATGAATAGATTTAATGAACCTCTTGTCAAGCTCGATGGTTTCCTCCACAAAGGTGAGAGGAATTGCGAATGTTTCCTTTCCAATATTTACAAGAAAAGCTTTGATAATTGCCATTGTTAAAGGTATCTTAAGAATAAATGTAGTTCCCTTATTCTTTTCTGTCTTAAAATCGAATGTTCCGCCAAGTGTCCTGAGCCTAGTTTTTACTACATCCAATCCAACACCCCTTCCTGAAACTTCATCAACAACACGAGATGTTGAAAATCCACTGATAAAAATGAAACCAAGTATTTCTTTTTCTGAGAGGCTTTTCGCTTTCTCTGGTTCTACAAAATCCCCCTCAATCGCTTTTGAAAGGATTCTTGAGGTATCCATCCCACTACCATCATCAGAGACCTTAATAAGCACTATCCCTTTCTGTCTAGATGCCTCAAGAATAAGATGACCTTCCTCTAACTTACCAAGTCTTTTTCTCTCTTCCGGCATTTCTATTCCGTGGTATATCGAATTTCTAAGTAAATGTATCAACGGTTCTGCAAGATTTTCAAGCATTGACCGATCAAGTTCAATATCTTTACCTCTTATCTCAAAATCAACCTTTTTTCCCATTTCTTTTGCAGTATCTCTGACAACCCGTGGAAACCTTTCAAAAATTTGCCAGATTGGGACCATTCGAATTCTCACAACCTCATCCTGTAAAGCTGAAACAATGTTTGAAATCCTATCCGTTTCATTAAAGATACTTTCCCTTTCATTCGATCTTACAACTCTTTTAAGACTTTCCTTAGCAATTACTAATTCAGATAAAAGATTTTGCAGATTATCAAGTTTTTTTATTTCGACACGAATATCACTCTTTTTAGCAATCCTTGCTTTTATTTCTAATTTCTTCTCTGCATCTTGTGCCAGTCCTTTTCCTTCCTTAATATCTGAAATCCTCATTATCAATGCTCGAATCTCTTCGTTTTCCATTTTTGGATTCTCTATCATTAATTCTATCTTATCAGTTCCTTCAAGCATAAGGTCAATAATATTTGAATCTACTGACAATTTTCCATTTTTAATAAGTGATAATAAATCCTCCAGGGAATGTGACAAACTTTCAATAATCTTGTATCCCATCGTCCCAGCCATTCCCTTAATTGTATGATAATTTCGAAAAATTGCGTCTATTGTCTCAATCTCTTCTGGTTTTTTCTCAAGGTTAATTATATACTGGTTCAGTTGAGCCAGATACTCCCTTGTTTCACTTCTAAATAATTCCTTATACTTGGAATAGCTTTCTTCTCTCTTCACTTCGTTTTCAATACTCTCTCAACCGCCTCAAGAACTCTTGATGGTTGGAATGGTTTAATAACATAATCCTTTGCACCTTTCTGAATTGCTTCTACAACAAGGGATTGTTGTCCCATTGCACTAACCATAAGAATTTTCGCATTTGAATCATTTTTTACAATTTCCTGGACAGCGTCTATTCCACTCATATCAGGCATAATTATATCCATTGTTACAAGATCAGGCTTCAGTTCCTCATATTTTTTTATTGCTTCGATACCGTTCTCAGCTTCACCACAAATTTCATAACCCTCTTTCCTTAAAATATCACCTATCATTTTTCTCATGAAGATAGCATCGTCAACTATTAAAATTCGAACCGCCATTGAAACCTCCTCTTATTCATTGATTTCAATTAATTTTTCACAATCCAACAAGATAACATCAAAACCATTAACTTTACTAACACCTTTAAGGAAAGCTGTTTCCACATCTTTAGAAAAAATTGAGCTAATGGATCTTGAAACTTCAATTCTGACATTAAAAATACCTTTTATATTATCAATAAGTAACCCATAGTTTATCTTTTTCCCGATAATTATAATTAGCTGTTTACCTTTTTCAATCCCACCTATATTCAATCGCTCTCGAAGGCTTATTATTGGAATTATCTCCCCTCTGAGATTTCCAAGCCCCTTTACATAATGCTGTGCCCCTGGTAATCTTGTAGTTGGAAGCAAATCTGTTATCTCTTTTATCTTTGTTAAGTCAATTCCAAAATTCTTTGATTCTAAGTCAAAAACAAGCACTCTTCTTTTATCTTCCTCAGCTTTCTTCTCTAATCCAGTATCCATCATCTTCAGAGTAATATTAAAACTATCTATTCACCATGCATTACTCCTGGACCTACTGGTACATATTTCTGCCAGTTCGCCATTGTGGGTTCTTTCGGAGTACTTGAAACAACAAGTTTGTATTCACCGTCCCCTTCCAGATCCGAAAAAACGAATCGATATCCTCCATATGAATAATACTCCCAAATCTCGAAAGGTTTGTAACCGATATCGAACTGATGAGGTTCTATCTCTTCTGGAACACCATATCTTATATGAATTCTCCCCCTATCAGTATAGTAACCCTCCTTAAATGCAGTTGAATATTTTTCATTGACATAATTGATTCTATTAATGAATTCAGCAAGACCTTCATTCTCAGGTGTTGCAGGGTTTATATCCCTTGCGAGCCAGAATCGTTTAAGAAACCCAACTTTACCCGTATCAGACAGTTTGTTGTAATATGATAATTCTTTTGCTGATGCAATATACTCGATCCTGGCATAATACTTCTTTTCTTCATCTGTAAATAACGGTGGTTCTTCTTTTTCGGATTCAATTATTCTATGTATCTGAAAATCTCTAATACTGGATGCAACCTCTTCACCATCCTTTACTTCAATTTTTAAACTGTAAAATCCTGGTTTAAACGCTATAAGATTTAAAGCACCAATATCAATATCAGTTTTATCTCTCTTTTCTTTTTCCTTAGGACCTATAGTTGTGACTAAAGATCCATTCTCATCGAGTAAATTATAATTAATCGAATAGGGACTTACAACGTCTTTCAGATTATAAATTTCAATATAAAAATAAAGCATATTTCTTCCTTCACCAAAAATTCCTGATGGATTTGGAACAACCTTAACCCCATTTTTGGTAAATTGTCCATCTGTTGTATCCTCTTCAATTAATGATGCCAGTTCAATATCGCTCAGTGATAGATTATTTTTCAACGAATCTATACTAAATATTTCACTTTCAGTAATTTTCTTTCCTGTATTAATATCTATCAAATCTAATGTTATTCTATATCTTCCTGGGTTAAAATATACCTTAAATTGACCAAGGGCTAAAAGATTCCTTTCCCTTGCCTCTTCGTAACTTGGAATAACACTTACTCTTCTTAGAGTATCTAAAAGAATATCTTCAGTATTCAGGTTCTCAAATTTCACATCAATCTTAAAAGGAGCCCTCAACTCACCTTCCTCTTTCTTGTACGAAAGCAAATTATAAGGAACTGCATAGTTAATTTCAACTTCGCTAACCTGTTTATTCCATGAATATCTTGTTATATCAAATACGAACGCAGACTCACCCATAAGCAAAGAAAAAAATAACAATGAAAAAGATATAATAGATAATACTTTGCTCATCTTTCTATTCCCTTCAAATTTCATTCCCTTACCTGGATATAATCGCCCGTCAAACTTAAATCAGCAAAAATAAATTTTTTGCCTAAATTATAATAATACCATATTTGATACGGTGGTGAACCCATGTCAAAAGGGTGATATTCAATATCATCCGGTTGTCCATAAATTATGTAAATCCTTCCTCTATCACTTCTCCAGCCCGATTGATAACTTCTGAAGTGCTCATTTGCATAATCTACACGTTTGAAATATTCATTTGATGTTTCATTTTCAGGAGTTTCAGGTATTGGATCCTTCTTGGACCAGAATTCGTTCCATACCTTTTTCCTGTCTTCGATTTTAGATTCCTTCAATTTTTTCATCTCTTTATCATTTGTAATATATACCATCTGTTCAACCCTAATTGTATACATCTTCGAAAGGAAAAAAGGATAGTTGACATTTATTATTTTCTGACTACTGGCAACAATCAGTGCATCTTTGGTAACCTCAATACGAACAGAGTATCTTCCTTCATCTAACTCTTTAATTGGAAAGGAGATAAGTTCCCATCTAATATTAGATTCCATATTTATGTTTCTATTTATCTTCAAATCAATGTTTCCTTCCTCATCAGTTGCCCTGTAGGTTAGCAGATATTCTTCACATCGAGCAGTATCAATAACAAATTCAACAAGAGTATAAATCGAATCAAATTCTACATTCAAATCCCAGGAAATCAACATCCCCTTCTCCACCCCTCCCATTCCAAGCAAAAAAGCAGGCTTACTTACCCAGAATGATTCATTAGCAATATCTTTCACCTCAATTTTCTCTACCCTTTTTCCTTCCTGAGCAGTCTTTGCATCTTTTACATTTATATGGAGATCAAATTTTCCCGCGGATGTCGCAATCTTAAAAATCCATATAACACCTTCCTTGTTTGAATTTGTCTTTTCGAAATCGTCAAGTACAATAGTTTTTCTCCAGATATCCCCACCCTTCTGATCACCACCACTGTAAAGAATTGCAGAAACATCGACTGAAGCCTTATAAAGAGTATCCGCAATTGTAAAATTTAGCTGATTATATGGTATATAAACAGTAATATAAATATTAGGTTTCTTGATATCATCAACAAAAATGGTATAGTCGCTTTTAAAGAAAAGCCCTTGTTTTGCAAAAAGGCAACATATATAGGAGAGAAGAAAAAAAATTATTAATAAAATTTTCTTGTCGAGACGGTTTTTATAACTCAAACTTTTCTCCTGGTTTAAGAATAATGACCTTTGAATTCTCTCCTACTTTCTTTTTGAAATCTTCAGGGTTAATCTCTATAACAGGAAATGTACCGTAATGCATGGGAATAACATATGATGGATTAATAAATTCTACTGCTTTTACTGCTTCATCGATTCCCATTGTATATCTATCACCTATTGGAAGCAAAGCAACCTCAGGTTGATAAAGTTCCTTAATCAACTTCATATCAGAAAAGATTCCCGTGTCTCCAGCGTGATAGATTGAATGTCCATCCATTGTTATAATCACACCTGTCGGATGACCTTTTTCTGTTGTATGCAAAGCATGTGTCATATGAACCGATACTCCATTGACAAATATTGTTCCTCCAATATTCATTCCTTCTACTTTTAATTCTCTCTCCTGCGCCATAAGAGCAAGTTCATGCTGCGAGATAAAAATGGCACCAGTCTTCTCACAAATATCAAAAGAATCGCCAAGATGATCACTATGGTCATGCGTTACTATTACAAGGTCACATTCATTCACATCTTGAAGCGATATCGTTGTAGAAGGATTGTTTGTAAGAAAAGGGTCAATAAAAATCCTTTTCGAACCTACAAGAAGAAAAGCCGCATGTCCATAATAAATTATTTCCATGGTTTCTCCTTTCAAAATCAGAATAGAAATTTACAGTATTTTAAAAATTCTTTCTCTTGAATTAATTACTAATCCACTCGATTTTGTATTATTTTTCCTTCTTTCCAAACATTTCTATTATTGGTTTAAAAATATCTATTGGGATTGGAAAGAGCGTTGTTGAATTATTTTCTGTAGCAATATCTGCGAGCGTCTGGAGGTATCTCAATTGAATAGAAATTGGTTGCTCTCCGAGAATTTTGGCAGCGTCAGTAAGCTTTCTTGATGCCTGGAGTTCACCTTCTGCATGGATAACCTTTGCTCTTCTTTCTCTCTCTGCTTCCGCTTGTCTGGCTATTGCACGCTGCATTTCAACCGGGAGATCTATATGCTTGACTTCGACCGTTGAAACCTTTATTCCCCAAGGATCTGTTGCCTTATCTATTATCTGTTGAAGTCTCAGATTGATCTTTTCCCGCTTTGTAAGGAGGTCGTCAAGTTCTATTTCACCAAGAACACTCCTCAACGTTGTTTGTGCAATCTGGGAGGTTGCATAGAGATAATCCTCAACCTCTACTATCGCTTTCGCAGCATCCATCACCCTGAAATAAACAACGGCATTTACCTTTATTGAGATGTTGTCCTTTGTAATCACATCTTGAGAGGGAACATCAAGTGTAATGACCCTAAGACTCACACTTAAAAGCCTGTCAGCAATGGGGACAATAATAACAAGTCCAGGTCCTTTAACTCCGACAAGCCTTCCAAGTCTGAAAACAACACCCCTTTCATATTCCTGTAGAATCTTTACGGCACTGGCAATAAGAATGAGTACAAAAAATCCTATTATGAAAAGCCCGACTAAAGCCATATAAAACTCCTTTCTTATGTTTTATTGATTTGAAGACACTAACATCAATAAAATATAACTCTTTTATAAGTTTATGTCAAGCAAAATCTTTTTCATTCATTTAGAAAGCGGACCAAGTTGAATTGACTTGACATTGGGTTTTAACAAAATACTTCACGGAGCGGGTTTTTAGAATAGCTTAATTTATTTCTTCGATAATTTTTTATTTATTTTCGATAAAATTTCTTCTGCTTCCTTTATTTTAATTGTATGCCCTAATTTTGTAGAGATTTTCAATGATTCTTCTGCATATTCCTTTGCCTTGATTAAATATGATTTTTTCTTTTTACATTCGTTCTTAAATTTTTCAAAAAGAGCCAGGGCAAGTTTTGAATAACTGCTCGGCAGATAAGCTCCAAGGCTGAGTTCGAGCTTCGTCTTCAACGATTCTGTAAGAATAGTTATTGCTTTATCATAATCTTTCTGGATAAGATAAACCCCTCCTATATTCGTCTTACACATCGCTATCATATCTCTGGTCCCTAACTTCTCACAGATTTTTAGTGCTTTATTCCATGAATTAATTGCTTCGTTATATTTTTTCCTGCCAAAAAGAACGAGCCCAAGATTAAGATATGAAGAGGCTATCCCTCCCCGATCCCCCATCTTTCGTCTTAGCTTAAGTGCCTTCTCATGGCTCCTTTCTGCTCTATTATAAAACTCTAACTCAGTGTATACGAGGCCAAGATTGTTCTGACATACAGACTCACCATTGATATAGCCAAATTTTCTATAAATCGCAAGTGCTTTCAGAAAATACTCCAGAGCTTCATCATTCCTTCCCATAAGCCAGAAAGTATGACCAATTGTTACTAATGAATTGGCAATTCCGATATCATCTCCAATTTTTTTTCTCAGTTGTTGAGCGTTCCTCTGACACCTTAACGCTTCACTATAACGTCCCTGAATACGATGAACACTTCCGATATTTTCCCAGTATTTTGCAACATTCTCAGGATCTCTTATCGTTTTGAAGATAGAGAATGAAGACTTAAGATATTTCATCGACTGTTTATAGGATGCTTTTAAATACAACAACCATCCAAGTCGGTTGTAAGCAATCCCCTC
>JAGMEZ010000357.1 GCA_023127905.1 Caldifarciminota bacterium | reverse complement strand
AATGTCAATAAAAACTTATCTCAATATAATCAGGGACGGAGGCTGTAAACTTGTAAACTTTAAAAAAAGGAACAAAAGGGACAGGTCCCTATGGACATGTATTATTCCAGGGGGACCTGTCCCTCCTCAACAATAAAATGAAGATTTTTTTCTCATTATGTGAGTTATGCAGATAAGTATTATAAATAAATTTGTCCAAATGGGGGTACAAAAGATGAACTGAGTCAGCTGGAGGAGGAATTGATTCTATTCAGTCTCTCCTTTGCAAGTTGAGACCATCTATTCTTGGGATTTTCCTTAATCATCTCTTTCCATATCTTCTTCGCTTTACCTTTATCACCTTTCCCAGAAAATGATAATCCCATATAATATTTTGCTTCATAAAGATTAGGTCCTACCTCAAGTGCCCTCTTGAAGAATTGAATTGCATCAGTGAACATATCTCTTTCATAGTATATTAATCCAAGATAATAGTTGGCATATAGTATAGCACTTTCGTCCTTTCTTGTCCTAATTACCTTCGAAAGGTGCTCTATTGCCTCACCAAATATCTTCTTCTTATAACATATATATCCGAGATTGCTTCTCGCCATCTCATCACCAGGTTCGATATTGAGAACTTTTTGATAAAGAAGTAATGCATCATCAAATTTTTCATTATACATATATGCCCAACCAAGGAGTTTCAGCACCCTCAAATTGTTTGGTGCTTTCTCAAGTGCTTGCTCAAGAACATTCTCTGCTTCAAAGTAATTACCGGTGGCAATGAAATTCCATCCCCTATCTATCAATGTTAAAATATCTGTTTTGGATATGCTTATTGATCGAATAAAACCTTCCAGCATCTCTTCCTTTTTCTGAACTGTTATTTTTCCTTTCCCATTGAGGTATTCCTTCATATTTCGCTCTATTTTTTCAAGACGCTTCCTGTAACTCTTCACAAGATTATAGACATATTCCACTTTCTCAGTATATAGAGAAGGCTTATCTCCAGATTTCGCTTCCTTAAGTTTCTCTTTAAGTTCCAATACTAATTCTTCAAAATGATCCATGACTCTTTCACCAACTATCTTGAGAAATCCATTATTTCCTTTGCAATTTTAGAAAGTGGAATGACCTTATCCACACATCCTGTCTTTAGCGCAGCTTTGGGCATTCCAAAAATTACCGAGGTCGAAGCATCCTCAACAACAACCATTCCGTTCTCTTTTTTTACATGTTCTAATCCTTCTGAACCATCCTTTCCCATACCAGTAAGCACAATTGCAAGAACCCGTTTTTTGCAATCTGTAAGGGATTTTAAGGTAATATCACAAGAAGGTCTAACACCATGCTTCTTCGGCTTTTTTGTTAATATTATTTTCCCTTCCTTTGTGACTTCCAAATGTTTACCACCTGGTGCAACATAAACTTTGCCTTTCTGCAACGACTCATCTCCCTTTGCTTCTGAAACAATTAGAGGAGAAATTTTATTGAGCCTTTCAGCAAGCATGGGAGTAAATTCTTCTGGCATATGCTGAATTACAAGGATACATGCGTTCAAATTACTTGGCAGTGTTGAGAGTATTACACCCAATGCTCGTGGACCTCCTGTTGAAGTACATATAATAATAATCCTTGCCTCTGAACTGGATGGAGTGTAATCAAAAGGGCTCGGTTCATAATGTGTAAGTGAGTATAATTTCTCTCTTTTTATCCCTGAAGCAAGGATAATTTTATCAATAAGTTCCTTCCTAATATCTCTAATATTAACCGATATGCTCCCAGAAGGCTTTAAGACAAAATCAACAGCTCCAAGGTTAAGTGCCTCAATTGTTTCCCTCGCACCATCTTTCGTGTATGCGCTGAGCATAACAACAGGGACAGGGTGTACTTTCATAATGTGCTTTAAGAAATCAATTCCATTCATTACTGGCATTTCCATATCAAGTGTTACTACATCGGGATTAAATGAAACAACTCTCTGGATTCCTTCTTTGCCGTTTCTTGCATATCCAACAACCTCCAATCTCTCGTCGCTATTGAGCATTTCGGTTATCACATTTACCATTAATATTGAATCTTCAATTACTAAAACTCTAATTTGTTCTGTCAAATCTTTTTAACCCCAATTTTATATGATCGGATTTCAACCTTACCATCAGAGAGGTGAAAGTCTACGGATCTCCCCCAGTTTCCACCTACATCCTTCGATACAATGTCAATTGAATGCTTCTCCAAGGTTTTAATAGCTGCGTCAATATTTTTCTGTCCAATTGGATTCTTGGTAAGTGCGGGGAACATGTTCGCTCCCCCAGCGAGTTTTGCAATAAGTCTCTCCTTCTTTGCACCCAAATCCTTCACCTTTTTTATAAGAATCTCAATTCCAGTATTGGAAAATTTTGCAAGATTTTTATCTTTCTTTGCACATGAGTTTTTAGGAAGAAGAAAGTGATTCATCCCGCCTACCTTTACAATAGGATCGTATAACATTACTGCAATGCATGACCCAAGCCCGAAAGTTGTCAGAATGTCAGGACTCGAACCAACAGCAATATCTGCTATTTTAACCTTTATCTTTTGAGAATCTGACATTTACTGAAAATCCTCTCTCTTGAATCAACTATATTGAATAATGATTTTGTATCTCCAATAAGTGTTTCTACTTTACCAAGAACTAAAAATGCTTCATCCTTTAATCTATTGTGAATCATCAAGAGAATTTTCTTCTGAAAAGATTTTTCCATGTAAATTAGAACATTTCTAAACAGCACGAGATCCAGCTCCTTTAATTCAACATTTTCCTGTTCAATATCAAGTTTTATGAACCTCACCTTTTCTTTTATCCTATCTGAAACACAGAATCTTTCATTTTTCAAAAAATACGTTTTAAGATAATATTCAGGGGTTTCGTCAAGAACATTATTCCTATAACATCCAACCTCTGCAATATCCAGGCTATCATTATCTATATCTGTTCCAATTATGATAAATGGAACAGATGGCTGCCTTCCTCTCAAAAATCTATCCATAAGCATCCCAATAGTATAACACTCTTCACCTGTAGCACATCCTGCACACCATACCTTTAAAATCTTTCCTTTTTTTTCATATTCTAACAAGAGTTGTGGAAGAACTTCTTCTTCGATTTTTCTGAACGTTTCAAAATTTCTAAAGAATTTTGAAACATTAATAGTTAGAGTTTTATGTAAAAAACGCTGTTCATTCTTATCTTTTTCAAGAATTTTTGCATATTCAAGATAAGAATTTACCTTATTATATCTCATTCTCACTGCAATTCTTCTCTTAAGTGGTCTCCTTTTATACCTGTCGGGATAAAAACCGATTTTTTCAACGATAATCTTTTTAAGAAACTCGAATTCTCCGTTCATCTATCCTCAGTTCTCTGATATCTACTTTCCCCTTTTAACAACCTCTATCTTAATTCTTTCAAACCAATCCCATATTATCGCTCAACTCTTCATCTTTCTGCCATCTCAATATTTTTTCTTGCAATCTCATGCGAAGGCTCAAGTTCTAATGCCTTCTTCCATTTTTCAATAGCTTTTGCATTCCGCCCCATCTTATAATATATGTTTCCCAATTTTAATAATATCTCCGCATTTCCGAGTCCTGCATCAATAATCATCTCAAAGAAATCTTGTGCTTTGGAATATTGTCCTTTTTTGTAATACAACTCGCCAAGTCTTATACGTGGCTCGATGTAGTTCGGTGTCAGATTAAGTGCTTTTTTGTAGTTCTCTTCAGCTTCGTCGAAATTTTCCAATTTTTCAGTGATAACACCCAGATTATAATAGAGAACTGGTATATCAGGCTTCTCTTTTATAATATTCTTAAATTCAAGGATTGCTTCTTTAAGATTTCCCATAAGTACATAAATCAGAGCAATAAAGAAATGTGGTAATATCATCAACTTATCTATCTCTAGCGCTCTTAACAGATAATCCTTTGCTGATTTATACTTACCTTTTTTGAATAGGATAATACCCATATTAAAATATGGAATACCTGATGACTTCATTTCTGAAGCCTCTTTGAATAGCTCAAATGCCTCATCTGTCTGATCCTTAATATCAAGTATATACCCAAGGTTGTTCTTATATATTAGAATATGCGGTTCTTCTTCAATTAGTTTCCGAAGTATCTCTTCGGCTTGCTTATAATTTTTTGTCTTTATGAGAATGATGGATAAATAAAACCTTGCTTCATAGTTTTTTGGATTCAGTTTAATGATATGTTTAAACTCTCTTTCTGCCTCGTCGTAGAGCTGGGTCCTCAGGAAAGCTATACCGAGATTAAGATGATCCGCTATCTTTTCCAAAACCCCCTTATCTACCACGCCTTCTAAAATAATACAATAGCCTTTCTCTGTAAGTGAAGAGATTATTTCTTTTGTCTCAAATTTATCAAAGGGAGAAAACCCAAGAATAACCTTCAAAGTTTTTACTCCATCAATTAACGAATAAACTCTTTCCTCTTTTTCATCAAGATTTACTCTCTCTTCTTCTGATGCTGCTGGTTTAAGAACTGACGATTCCCTTATTATATCAAGAGAAACACCTGTAAGTTCATCAACATGCCTGGCACTCTCAAGAAGAAGACTCGCAGGATTTATTGCAATAATCTCTTCGTCAACTCCTGTGAACCGTGGTTCGAAATTAAAGTAACCATTTTCCCATCTCATCATTGCAACAATTGTCTCTTTTATCTGCTGTTTTAAAAAAACAATTAGTGTTTCTTCTCTAACATATTTCTCGTTTAGTAAAATTTTGCCAATTTTTTCACCCGTACTCTGTTGTATCTCAAGCGCCTTTGAGAGTTGTTCTTCGGTCATTTCCCCTGAAATTACAAGAAGTTTACCTATCCTGTTCTTTCTATTTATCAAATAGCTATCAACAATTTTTCCCTTAAAAAATGTAACAGAACCAAAATTGTCTTTTTCGGTCACTGTCAAAATACCCGTTTTCTGTCCCATTGAAATGAGCTGGATTACATCCGGAAGACCTGCCTCTTTCAACGATCCTTTTATCCCCATATTAATACCTTAATAAAAATCATTAAATCCTTAATTATTTATGGAATGTTATATTCTTCAAAGATTCTCTCATTCAAAAATAGCCATTTCTGATCCAATTCAGAAAGTAGTATTTTTTCTCCTTTGGATTTTGGAAACACATCTTTAGATTGATTCTGTTCTTCTGGTTCCCCTGACTTTTCTTCCACAGATAGGGGGGTTTTTATTTCAATACAACCAGAAATACTATCTATTGTGAATTCCAAATTTTCTTCAACTACTTTCTTTATAATCTGTGCCACATTTCTTTTTATATTGATGAAATTTCCAGTAAGATTTTCGCTTAAGAATTCTTTTATCTTATCCGACAAAGAAATTTTTTTCTGAATAAAAAGGTTTGTAATAATCACCTTCCTATCTTCATCTTTGAGCTTGGTGATGGGAATTACGGTTCCTGATAAAAAAAACTCTTCAAACTGTGCTTCCAAGCTTAAATCACCTGGTGGCATTCTTGATGAAATAACTATGGGTTTTTTCTCCTTACCAAATATATTTAGGATAGAAATAAATACTGAGTTTGATTTCCTATCATTCGCAATATCCTCAATATCATCTAAAAAGATAGCACTCGTACCTTTGAATTTTTCAATCAACATCTCTCTTTCATCATCACCCGAAATTTCGTTTATTTCATTAACTAATACCTTTGAAGGAATATAAGAAATTATTTTCTCACCGAACAACTCCTGCATTTTCTTTGTGAAAGCAATTAAAAGGTGTGTCTTTCCATATCCAGCTCCACCATAAATATAGACAGGGAAATCAACTTTTTGTTTTTCTTCCAGAACATTTCTCAAAATCCCAAATGCCCTTCTGTTGGATGGTAAAATTACAAAATTACTTCTGGTTTTTCTTCTATCAAGGAATCTATTATACTCTTCCTTAATTTTTTTCCTTTTTTCTATTTTCTTCAGTTTCCTTGTTAAATCAAAAATTGCCTCTGGATCAAAAAGGTTCTTTTCAAAATATTCCTTTTCTTCAGGGGTAGTTATATTCTCAATCGTACCAAATATTTTTTGCAGTTCAAAAAGTTGTTGAACGTTTGATGTGAAAGAGACAAAAGCTTGAATAATTCCATCTATGGAACCATCCATTGATTTTTCTAACATTCGTACATTAAACCCTTTCATCTTCCAGATATAAAGTTTCTGCATATACTCATCTTTTATTGCATTCATAGCTTTTGAACTACTTTTTCCCTCTTCAAAATCTTCCTTTAAACCTTTTAGAAAATTAAAAAATTCAGAATCCGTTGGGGGAATAGTTTCCTTTTCAGCAGGAACAATTTCTTCTAAAGCTATATTATCCCTCACCTGCTCAATAGTGATTTCATTTGTTATATCTTTAAGGAGATCAAGTTTTTTTAGAACAGTCTCTATCTCTCTGACATCATTGAATGGTAAACCCGATAGAAAAAGTATAACATCATCCCTCAAGGGTATTTTATAATCACTACTCAGCATCTTGAATATTCTGGCGACAAGTTCTGGTTCAGGTCTAAATATCGGAACGGTAAGACCTTCCTTAACAAGAACAATAAGTTGTTCAGATATTCCTAGTTCTTCTGGAGGAAAAAGTGATGTAATATAAACCTGTTTCTTTGCCGATATAAGAGAATTTACAAATCTATACAAATCGATGCTTCTTTTCACTTCATCAGGTATAAGATGGATATTTTCAAGAATAAAAACAGTACTGTCCTCCTCAGGTATAGATGTAAACGTTGCACAATCGACATAAAGAACATTTTCATCTCGAAGAATTTCTTTTACTGAATGCATAAGGTGCGTTTTTCCAAGCCCTTTCTTTGCATAAATAAAGAGAGGATTTATTTCACCACCAAGATTCTTTAATGTTCTTTTTACAGAAAGGAACGCGAGCTGATTCGCCTTTCCAATTGCAAAATTGTTAAACGAAAATTCCCTTTCTTTCATTTATTAAATTTCTTTCTTAGATCCTTTAGAACCTCATTTCCTACCAATCTAAATGTATCAATAATACCTTCACCCTTCAGTGCTGAAGTAGGAATATCAGGAACATTCATTGAATTCAATCCCTTTCTAATATCTTCTATTTTAGTAACATCTTGAAGATCTCTTTTATTATACTGTATCACAAGCGGCACTGATTTTATATCATAACCATTATCTCTAAGGTTTTTCTCGAGATTCTTAAAACTGTGGATATTATCCTCCATTCGCCACTCCTGTGAATCTGCTACAAAAACAATTCCATCTGCGCCCTGTAAAACAAGTTTCCTTGTCGAATTATAGTAAACCTGCCCCGG
>JAGMEZ010000356.1 GCA_023127905.1 Caldifarciminota bacterium | reverse complement strand
CAGACTTTCCAGTTTTAGACCATATACAAATTTTGAAGGATAGTCAATTTGCAATATTTCTGGAAATGAAAAATAAAAATTATATACTGAGTACCAACTTACTTTCTGCTTTACATATACTATTTTCCTTTCGTGTGGCTGGAATTTTATTTGCCGATTTCCAGGCGGTTTACCATCCACTTTAATATTGACTATACTTGGATTAATACTGTATATTTGAGTATCTGCAAGGGAAAATTCTATATACACTTCCTGCACAGAATCCGTTGGATTTTCAAATAAGTACCAACAACAAGCTGAGCAAGGTGAAGCATCAATTGCATGGGCATCAGTCTCTTTTATTTTCAGCAGTTCATAAATAAGTTTAATCTTTCCAGTCTTTATGGGAACAAGGCTATATCCGGGCTGTCCTCCGACAGACTCACCACCGAGCAAGAAAGCTGGCATGAGAAGAATACCGATCACTATCAACATCTCTGTCGGGATCCTGCAGCCTGTATTCTTAACCACTTTCATCATTGCCCTCCTCTAACTTGTAGTAATTTTTTCCTTTTTGATCTAAAATCGAAAAATTTGGATGTGGTTGTCGTTATATCTCCAAATTAATGTACCCAGACTTTCTATTCTTGGCTTATCAAATAAAATGTGGATTACCAAATCAGAATTATCCAATTTCCCATTTGATGATTCTTGAACTTTTGATTGTTTATCGCAATCTTTGTAAATAACTCCATAGTGTCCATACTCTGCCAATCTCACAACATCTCCCCTTTTTATCGATACATCAACATTCGTGCTATCTTTCCTAATTGTTCTTCCATCCATCATAACATATCCATCAAAAATTATCTTCTTCCTATAAACATCATGAATGTGATGGTCATAAAGTGCCTCTGAAACAAATCCCGCTTCTTTTAAACCAAACCATGCAAGATCCTGACAGTCAACTCCAATGAAATGCTCAACTTGATTTCTGCTATTACCCCAGATATATGGGAGGTTAAAGAAAAAGGTCATGTAATCAACATTGTCTCCACCCTCTTTATTCTCCCTTATACTAACTCGAAAAACCTCTGGCAACAGGTTCTCATTGTTTGCATTTTCCTTACCTGGCGTGGAAATTCTCTGGGAATTATACTTCACTTCGACCTTAAACCTTCTTGTCCCTAACTCTCCCTTTAGGACCTGCTCCCAATCTATACTCGAAAAGGTTAGAACATCTCTGTATTCAATCTTATCAATCTTTCCTTCGCTGAGATTGTTCTGATACGAAAGTTTTTCAGGCATAATCTCATACCAGAAGAATTCGATCTTTCCATATTTCTCTGAGTTCCATCGCTTAATCCTATCTATTGGTACAACCTTTCCATTTATTCGAATTGAATCGAAATCCGAAAAATATGTTTCTTTATCATCCACCAGCGCCTTTATCACAGGATAAACAGAAATCACATCAGCAAACAGCGCTTCTACCGATTTATCGTAGTCGAAGGTTTCATCATTTTTTCTGGTGACGAGATAAATTTCCTGCAACTGAACATTTATCTTTACATTATCTTTAAAGGTACTCACTCGAGAATGAGCTTCCAACTCATTTGGGTTCCCGGGTGTCTGCTCAGATACCGAAGGCTTCCTGCACGAAAGCGTCAGACAAATCACCATTACAATCCAAAAAAGAACTGCTTTTCTACAATGGTTCATTTTGGGCTATTCTTCTTTCCGTTGAAGATAATTTTTCAAATCCTCCACAATTTCTCGAATATGATTATTTTCAGTTTCATCATTCATAATGTCTTCTAAAAACATTAGGATTTCCTCTTTTTCTACCTCAAGTCCAGAAATGGAACGTAAAGCCCGTTCGCGTATACGCTCTGGATTATTTCTATCCTCAAAAATCGTCTTGTTTATACTGAATATCTCCTCTTGTCTATCAGGGAATTGTGAAATGACTCGAATAATATTGCAGCGTACTGAAATATCACTATCATCAATGTGAGCCTTCAGGCATTCATAAGTCTTCGAAGTAGGATTTTTCTCTAACAACCCTGCTGCTATACGTCGTACATGGGGATTCCTGTTATCGAGGTAATAACATAAGAGCGAAGTTGCTGAGCTGTCTATCTCTACATCATCATTAAGCAATAACCACCCACCTCTAGTGCGAACCCACATTCTTAAGGAATCACTTAAGGAATCACTTAAGGAATCATTCTCAGCAATAAATTGAAATAATGCATTCATTCTTTCTATATTAGTCATGCTTTCATAATTAGGATGTAATAACAATAGCACAACTGACTTTGCAGCCTCAGCCTGTGCACCAAGTGGATGGTTATCACCAGCAATAAAAATCCTCTCTCTCGCAAACTCTTCCAGAATTGGAATGGCTTTTTTATCACCTTTTTCACCTAGTACAATCGAAACCGCCTTGATAGTACCCCATCTCACATCTTCATCTGTCGGAATACAAAG
>JAGMEZ010000355.1 GCA_023127905.1 Caldifarciminota bacterium | reverse complement strand
AAAGAAATTGAGTTCACAGAGGGGGAGGGAAGGAAATGTTCCATAAGTTGTTGAATCTAAATAACCTCTGTGTGCACTTCGTATTAACTCAGCACATGCTCTGTGGTGAAGTTTTTCACAGTACCTGGTAGAATGTAAGGAGGAGATTATGAATAGATCTATTTTGATAATTATATTACTGTTCGGTGTATCATTACCCTCTTCAGCAAAGGTAATAGGAGTAAAAGGTTTACAGTGGTTTGATCCTTATGGCAGGCAACCATTAAATTATAGTCTTTGGAATAGAGATTATTATGTTAAAGATAGTGTGTTAAAAATTGGCAGGGTGTATGAAAAGAGAGTTAAAGGAAGGCAGAGTGTAATTAATGTTATAGTTAACACGAGTATTTATCCTGAGATAGTTGCAGAACTTGATACATTTACAAATGACCTTGTTATTGCAGGATATTCTGTTCAACTCGATACAATGAGTGGAATGTCACATGTTTCCCTTCGCAATCATCTTGTAGAAATTACAGATATTGTTGGAGCTATCCTTGTTGGAGAATTACCGGTTGCCTGGTTTGAAACGAACGGTTTTGGAAACTGGGAGGAATTCCCTCATGACTTATATTTCTGTGATCTTAACGGTACTTACATAGATTCCGATGCAGATGGTATTTATGATAATCATATTGGGAGTGTTGCTCCTGAAATATGGGTTGGCAGGATGTATTCAAGAAATCTAACATGGGATAGTGAAGTAAGGCTTTTAAAGAATTACTTTCACAAGAATCACCAGTATAGAACTTTTGGAAGTTCATTGATTGAAAGGGGACTTTCATTTGTTGATGATGATTGGTCTTACTGGGGTGACTGTTATCTGGATTTACTCTATTCAAATGTTGTGGTTATAAATGATGATTATCAAACAACTGCAGTAAATTATAGAACCCAATTAAACGAGGGATACGAGTGGATACATCTCTGTGCACATTCGTCTCCCTGGGGACACACATTTGCGTATGGGTACGGTGGTTTTAGTGGGACGGTATTTAATTACGAAATTTTCACCTTAGAACCAGATGCACTCTTCTATAATCTGTTTGCATGCTCTGGAACTCGATTTGTTGAAGAGAATTATTCGGCTGGATGGTACCTTTTTGTAGAACCATTTGGGCTATTGGCAGTAGGAAGTACGAAAACTGGTAGTATGCTCTATTTTGATGATTTTTATGGTCCACTCGGTCAACAAGATATGTGTGTTGGTGATGCGTTTAAATACTGGTTTACTATTTGGGGTGAGTATGATTGGGACTGGTTTTACGGGTTAAATATTCTCGGAGATCCTACACTCAAACCAAAGAGTCAAATTGCTGTAAAAAACATTTCTTCTCAAGAAAAAGAGAAAAGGATGTCCAGGATCAGGGTGAATTCCAGCGAAGGAAAGCAATCTCAAGGTTCTGTCAAACCTATAAACTTACAAACTGATTGGGAACCACCTGAAATTGTTGGTTCAGATCCTGAGTCGGATGGGTTTCCTAAGATTACTACAAATGTAGATGGTAAGGTCTGGGTTATCTGGGAATCGGGTAGATCAACAACCAATGGGCGTTCTGACATATATTCATCATACAAAAATGGTGGTTCATGGTCGAGTGCATTGGTTGTGGGTCCAGTGTATTACTGGGATTATTGTCCTGATATTGGTATTGACAACCTAAACCGTCCAGTTGCGGTCTGGGCTGGATGGTATGAGTCTTATGGTAACTATCAATATGATATTTTTTACAGTATCTATTCTGGTTCCTGGTCTACACGCCAGTTGCTGCATCCTATTGATCCTGGAATCGATTTCAATCCCACATTACTGCGTGATTTTTCAAATGTTCTATGGGTTAGTTGGGAGTCGAGCAGAGATGTGAATCGAAATATATATACCTCCTATTTTAATGGTTCATCATGGTCATCTCCCCAACAGATTACAACAAACCAGGTAGATGAAATAACTCCATCAATGTCAGTCGACAGTCTTGGGAGAGTGTGGGTATTTTATTGCAGGAGAAACAAAGGAAGTGCTGAAATATGGGGACATTATTACACAGGTTCACAATGGTTGGAATCGGGCCCCATCTCAGGCAATCACAATAATGCATACAAACCATCTTCTGCTGTGGATGAAGATGGGAATATTTGGGTTACCTGGCAATCAACAGATAATGGTAACACTGATATTTTTGTTAGTTACTTCAATGGAAGTAACTGGTCACTACCAATTCAGGTTACCAGTAATCCTGATATCGATCTTTTCCCAGATCTAACGACTGATAAAATCGGGACAATATGGCTTGTCTATCAGTCGAAAACAGCCGGTGATTGGGATATATATTACTCTTATTGTGCTGATTCAATCTGGAGTACTCCATTAGTTGTGTCGAACACCTCTGGAGTTGACATAAATCCTCAGATTACCTGTTCTGATTCGAATGAATTATGGATTTCCTGGCAGAGTTATCTGGCTAACGATTGGGAAGTGATGGTTTCACACAGAACAGGGCTTAACATTGACGAAGATAAAAAGAAACTTACAACATCGAATTTTAGCGTTACACCAACACTTTTTTCAAAATCAATATACATAACTGCTCAAAGACCGGGTCAGAAGATCAAGATTTATGATATAAAAGGTTCACTTATTCAAACCCTATTATCAAATCAAGAGAGTTTAGCTTTCTGGTCTCCACAGAATATACCATCAGGCATATACTTTGTTGTTCTGGCTGATAAAGGTAAGTATCTCGCTAAAAAAGTAACTTTTCTATGGTAGGCAATTTATGGAGGGGTAGACAAAATTATGGTAGCGCC
>JAGMEZ010000354.1 GCA_023127905.1 Caldifarciminota bacterium | reverse complement strand
ATCACCTACTTTTGTTGTAATTGTATGGGCGCCTCTGTGGTTTCCAAGCTGGTGTTTTGGATTAGTATTTTTTCGTCATTCGGATTTTGGGGTTCGGGTTTCCTGTATGTATCTCTTTCACTTAAAAACCTCTCCCCATTTCACTTTCGCTGTGGAGAACATAAGAATTGCAAGGGTAAGTATTGAGCCAATTGTTATAATTAATCCTGTCCATCCTGGCCAGAAAAATGCGTAGGAGAAGAGAATAAGAAATATCAACTCGGATAATCCAACGACAAGAATCGCAAATTTTGTATCTACAACTTTTTTCATGTACGGAACAGCAAGAAGCAATGAAACACATGCAGATATCCAGAATGTTACATGAATATCAATATGGTCCACCAAGTACGCATACAAAAGATGGAAAGAAAAGATTGATGCACCCAGTAAGAAGAAATGCATTGGATGGAGGTTCCGCTTTTGGACACCACCAAATATTAGGAGCGTTGTGAAGAAAAAGAGAAGGGGGATTGGAGCAAAGAAACTAATGCGACTTGCAAGTGGACCAGGATTCATCTTCTTCGGCATCTCAATTCCGATGTTGTATCCTGTCACAAGATCCTTATAATTCCATATAAATTTCCAACCTTGTGGTATCTTTTCCTTTTCCGAAGGTGAAATAGTTCCTGAGGGAAAATCAGGGTTATCAAAATTAGTTTTAGTCGTTAGAAGAAAATTCTTTACACTTGTAACACCCTCACCAAAGAGATATTTCCAACTGTTTAACCCTTGAGAATTGTATGTAATTATCATCTCTTTCTCTTTTTGAGACTCCAAATATACCGGAATACAAATGAATGTACCCATCTTCCCTTGTGTATCAAATTCATCTCCATCGATAACAATTTTAAAATTGTCATAAACTGCACCACTTGCAGGAAACTGGAATTCGCAGAATCCGTGCAATGATTTATCACCATAATTCTTAAAAACATATTTTCCATTATAAATTACTTTATAGGTGCTAAACCAGATAAGCCCTTTTCTTCTATAATCCAAAGAAAAATCTACACTAATTGTTGAACGTTCAGGATCATAAAAATGAGTCTTTTTAACATCTACATAAAACTCCTTACCTGTTTCTTCATTTACCCTTTTTTCCTTCTCATAGGAATAATATATGAATGATGGTGCTTTCTGCACATGTTCTGAACCCCACAACTCAGCAACTTCTCCCGTAAGTATATCATCCGCATGTTTAGTTCTCTGAACAATACTAACTCCAAGAATCATCCACCCAATCGTAGCTGCAATAAAAATACCAATCACTGCAAAAACTCTCCATACTGTCATGATACCCCCTTTTCTGATATTTCACCGCAAAGTCATCGACACTGAGTAATTGTTTGTAATCATACATGCTCAGACCGAAGTGAACGCAAAGTCCGCGAAGTTGTTATTTTGCACTGTAACGCAATGTTACCACAAAAGTTCCTAATTGGCAAGGGAAAAAATCGCAAGTATGGTTGGGTAAGAATTACTCTGTGTTCTCTATGGTTATATAAAAAAATAAAAAAAATCCTTGCTTTTTTTTAAAAACTATGTCATTATGTTATGTTAAATACTTTAGGGGTTGATTAATAGAAAAAGATATTCTTTTCAACCCCGGAAAGAGGTTCAACAATGATAACCGTCTCTATTGACGGGCCAGCAGGTTCTGGAAAAAGTACAACAGCACGACTTGTTGCAGAACAATTAGGGTTTCTATATATCGACACTGGCGCTATGTACAGGGCAGCAACATTGCTTGTTCTCTCTTTAGGCGTCCTTCCTCAGGATGAAAAAGCTGTCGTAGAAGTTGTATCAGAGTCAAATATAAAATTAGTTCACAGCGAAGAAAAACTAAAAGTTTTACTGAATACAAAAGACGTTACAAAGGATATTCGTTTACCAAAAGTCACACAATTCGTTTCATTAATTTCGAGCTATAGCGGTGTCAGGGAACATCTTGTTGCATTACAGAGAGAAATAGCAAAAAATAATAATGTTGTCTGCGAAGGTAGAGACATTGGAACGATTGTTTTTTCTAATGCTGATGTAAAAGTATATATCGATTGTTCACTCGAAGAAAGAGCTAAGAGAAGATTGCTTGATTTAAAAAGAACAAATGTTAGAACTACCCTCGAGGAAGTCAAACAAGATCTCGAACTGCGTGATAAACTTGACAGTGAAAGAAAAAATTCACCTTTAAGAATTCCTAATGGAGCAGAAATTATCGACACAACAAATCTTACAATAGAAGAACAAGTAAAGAGAGTGCTTGATTTAGTATATTCTCTTAAAAAGGTATAGATGCAATTCCATACTTGTATTTCTGCAATAATTGTTTTCTTTTTTATGAAAATTTTTATGGGATTAAAGATTGAAGGACGCGACAACATACCAAGACAGGGTGGATTAATTATAGCTTCAAATCACTTATCTAACTGGGACCCTCTGATTATCGCTGTTGCAGCCGCACTCAAAAGAGAAGTATTTTTTCTCGCAAAGGAAGAACTGTTTAAGGCAAATAAATTTTATTCGGTACTTATGAAAAAATATAATGCTATACCAATAAAAAGGTATGGAATAGACAGAAAAACCATAAGGATTTCGTCATCCCATCTGCACAAAAAAAGGTCTGTTGTCGTTTTCCCTGAAGGAAAAAGAAACCTTGGAAAAGAAAATCTTAAACCTCTACCTGGTGTTGGTTATCTTGCTCTCAAGACAAAAACCGGGATTGTTCCAACACTTATAGAAGGAAGCGCAGAAAAAATGATGGATCTTATTCGTCGAAGAAAAAGGGTATGTGTAAAATTTGGAAAAGTAATCGATGTTTCAAAATTGTATAAAAGTTTTTCGCTTCTTAAAAAAAGTATTGAACTGAGCAATATAGTAATGAAAGAAATATCACTGTTGGGAAAAAATGTTTAAGATAATTTTAGCTGAGAAAGCAGGTTTTTGCTTTGGTGTTAAGAGGGCAATGGCAATTGCTGAAAAGACAGCAAAATTCAATTCAAATAAACCTACATACACATTTGGACCACTAATACATAATCCACAAGCAGTTTCATACCTTGAATCAATGGAAGTACGTCCAATACATAGCCTCAACGATGTAAAACCAGGGAAATTGATCGTTCGCTCCCACGGTCTTCCCCCACAGATTATCACTGAAGCTAAAGAAAAAGGATTCGAGATAATTGATGCCACCTGTCCCTTTGTAAGAAGAACACAGGATTTTGCAAAAACACTCTTAAACGAAAATTATGAGGTAGTGTTAATAGGCGAAGCTGACCATCCCGAAGTAATCGGAATTGCTGGTCATACAAATGGTAAAGCGATTATTATTGAAAATGAATCTGACTTAAAAAAATTAACTGGAAAAATGCGAATAGGCATCGTTTCACAGACAACTCAATCATTGGAAAATTTTAAGAATTTGGTTATGAAAATTCGCAAGATTGGGAATGAAGTAAAAATATACAATACAATATGTAGAGAAACCCAGAAGCGCCAAAAGTCTGCCCTTATGCTTGCTAAAAAAGCAGACATTATGTTTATTATTGGTAGCAAGAATAGTGCTAATACTACACATCTTGCGCAACTTTCGCAACAAACGGGAAAACCCACATACCACATTGAAAAATTTAGTGAAATTTCCCCTGAATGGTTAAAAGGGAAAAAAATCATTGGAATCTCTGCAGGTGCCTCGACGCCAAGTTATGTCATTAAAGACGTAATTACTTATTTAAAATCTATAAATAACAAGATTTCCGGTCCAAGAGGGCCGAGATTATTACACAAGGAGGAAGTGTTCAATGGTTGACAAAAAAAACACAAAACAAGTTATCAAAACAAAAAAAGATGAAAAGGATAAAACGTCTCTTTTTAACATTCCGCAATTATCAGAAAGCGAGATGGAGAAACTTTACAGTGAACATCTCATAGATATAAAAACCAGAGGGATTGTCAAGGGAGAAATAATCAAGCTCACCAGGAAAGAGGTAATCGTTGATCTTGGACTTAAATCAGAGGGATGCATACCATTTGGTGACTTTGCAAATCCTGAAAGTATCAAAGTCGGCGATACAGTCGAAGTTTTTCTTGAAGAATTTGAAGACGATGAAGGTTTCGCTGTTATCTCAAAGCAAAAAGCTGATTTTGTAAAGGTTTGGGATTTTATCT
>JAGMEZ010000353.1 GCA_023127905.1 Caldifarciminota bacterium | reverse complement strand
GGGATTGAGGGGGATTCAATTACAGCACGCAAGTGCGTTTGTTTCACAGTGTTAACGTTTGGTCACAGCGTCAGCGTTAGTTATACAGCGAAGCGTTTGTTTATCCGTTCCGAAGGAACAATTCTTTAACTTGCTACTTGTAACTTATACTTTATCTGTTATCTGTTATCTGTCCTCTGTTCTCTGTCTTCTGTCCTCCGTCTTCTGTCTTCTGTCTTCTGTCTTCTGATATCTGACTTCTGTCTTCTATTACCCAATCGAAGTAAAGAGAGATATGGCATACATAAGGGTGAAGACACCGATTATATCTCCTATACTTGTTATTAGAGGTATCACAATATTACTCGGGTCTGTTCCTATTCTGTACGAAAAAGAGGCAAGGAGAAAATCGAGTATGACGGATGAGAAAACTATCACAAAAAGCGTAAATCCAGTTATATATACAAGCGTTAACAGCGAAGGGATCGCAACGCCTGTAACGAGTGCACCTATATAGGTCACATAGGCAGCAACAGGTGAAATTGCAATCCAGAAACCACATGCAGCCAAAAGATGTTCCATCAAATATCTGTTTATTCTGAAAGGCGTGAAAAATCCAAGATGCATTCCAGATGAGAATCGTGCTCCGAAAATTCCACCAATGCTTCCAGACTTTGCAATTACCTGCGGGACAAGAATTAGGAGTCCTGGAATAAGCATTAAACTCTTCTCTTTATAATGAAGAATAAGCCCTGAAAAGACACCAAGAATTCCACAAAGATATAGAACTCCTATACTCTGTTTTATGATAGATTTAAATCTGTAACGTAGTGGAAACGTTTCTCGCCTTTTCCTCTTCCGTTTTCTCTTCTTCTTAGTTCTGACTTTTACAAGAATTATAAATGATAGGATAGATAGAGTTAAAAACCAGTTTTCTTCAAAAGGGATTCTTCTGACTATTATTGATGCAATAAAAATTGAGATAATAGAGACAACATCACCAAGCATCCCGAGAAGAGGAGCAACAATATTATCAGGATCAAGATTTTTATTGAATGATGCAAACGTTAGAAATAGTGTAAATGGCTGTAAAAAAACCTGTGCAAGAAGAGCGGCAAGAAAAGCTATAAGGAGCAGATGCACCGGACCAATGCTCGGAAGCCCAAAAAGAACTGTATAAAATGTGCTACTATACCGAGAATGAGGGCAACAGCAGCAGTCAGTGAAGCAGATGCTCCAACATTGTGCCCGATAATTCTATTAAATGAAAAGTGTTTTCCGAGAATCCCCAGATGGAGCATTGTAGATACCCTTGAACCGAGTGCAGTTCCTATGTTTCCTCTCAGGTCCATAACAGCAGGTATAAGAATTATTAACCCTGGCACTACAGCCAATGCTGTTGACATTTTTCCAAGAACCGAACCAGCAATGACCTCTCCTATTGATGTGATAAGGAGAATAGGTAAGGACTGTATTAATATCTGAAGAGCTATATTGAGCTTTCTTTTTCTTCTTTTCCTTCTACGTTTTACAGGCTTTTTCCTTTTACTCTTTTTCGCCATAAAATATCAGTAATAATATGAAATACAGGAATTATGATAAAATTCAAAAGTTTAAATTATATTAAAACAGGGAATTAAAGGGTTGAAAGAAATTTATTTTTTCTTTTCCTTTACGTATTCCTGAACTTTTCTTATGGAAACATCCTTCCCTTTAATTATGAGAACATCATCAGCGACGATTTTCGTACTGCCTTCCGGTTCTGTTATCCACTCATCGCCACGCCTTACTGCAATAATATTAAATCCTGTCACATCGTCTATTTCTACCTGTCTTAGTTTCTTTCCATCAAGGATACTGTTTTTTTCAACAACAAGTTTCATCGTCCTTATTTCTCTCCTGTAGGCAAGATTGATAACCGGATGAACTCCTACATCACGGATGACAATCTCAATCAGGTCATCTATTCCATCCGATATCTCTTTAGTAGCAACACCTATCTGTAGAAGGTTAGCTATTTGTGGTATCTCCCGCTCTGTGTTCCTTGAAAGTCTGCTTACCATGAGAGATTCGATTCTGAGATTATAACTCAAATCTTTCAGTTCTCTCTTTATCTTTGCTGCCTCATGTGCAAGATCTACATCATCCTCCATGATTGCAGCAAAACCAATATCAACCATTAGTTGACTCAGGCTTCGCATTTTTACAAGTATCTCTTTAACATTTCTCTTTGCCATTTTTCTCTCCCATTTATTAGATTAGATTTTCGGATAACCGAATCCATTTTTCCTAAATATGCTTATCTGCTTAACTCCCA
>JAGMEZ010000352.1 GCA_023127905.1 Caldifarciminota bacterium | reverse complement strand
CCATTATGATTGTAAGTACCATGCTAAAAAGGAGAATAATTCCCAGAATTATTTTCATAAACCCTCCAAGATAATAATATCTAATAAATCACAGTTTTTTATTATGTAATATGCAACTCTGTGTACTCTGTGGTTTGTGTTCATAATTCTTCCAAAACAAATTCAAAGATTAAAAATGATACAACAATAAAGAGTATATCATATGCAACTAGCATAGAAATCCATTTTCCAGCCTCTGCCAATAAAGACATTTTAAGAAAAATAATTTCTGTGCACCGTATTGAACCGATAAGGACAGGAACAATTATGGGAAAAAGTATAATCGGAAGTAAAATGTCCCTCTTTTTTGTACATGTAGAGATAGCACTCAAGATAGTTCCAACAGAGGCAATTCCTGCTGTTCCAAGAACAAGGATAATCGAAAGTGGCGGAATTATTTTTATTAACGAGTAATTATAAAACATTAAGAATAAAGGAACAGTGAACATTTCAACGATGAAGATAAAAATCAGGTTACTAAACATCTTTCCGAGATAAATTACCCCTCTATCGGCAGGAGTTAACATAATCCCCTTTATAGATGAATTTTCTTTTTCAACCGAGAATGAGTAGTTAAGACCAAGCGTACTTACGAAGATAATTGTTACCCAGAGAAGAACGGCAGCAAGTTCCCTTTCAGTGGAAAGGAAAGATTCCAGGGTTAAACCGAAAATAAAAATGATAAGGAGTGAAAAGATAAGCATGGAAATCAATGCCCCGCCAGTTTTTAACTCCTCTAAAATATCCTTCTTTACTAAGATGAAAAGGTCCCTAAAGGGTTTCATTGTAAATTAATCTCCTATAGGTTTCTTCCAAATCCTTACTGGTAATTTTTTTCTTTTGAGATTTAAAGTGAATCTTACCGCCGGAGAGTATTCCTAACTGTGTTGCTATTCTGTATCCTCTAATAAGATTGTGTGTTGTTATGAAGATAATCTTACCTTTTTTTTGCAGACTTAAAAGGTAGTTTTCCATTGTTTGTGTGCTTACCTCATCAAGCCCAGTGTATGGTTCATCAAGTAAAATTATTTCTGGATCATGAATTAACGCTCTTATGATGGATAAACGCTGTTTCATCCCACGAGAAAGATTCCGTACTGGTTCGCTCATTCTTTCTTCGATATTGAAAAGATTTGAAAGCTCCTCTATTCTTTCTCTTAAATTATAAATTCCGTAAAGACCTCCGAAAAATCTAAGATTCTCATGACCCGTAAGATTTTCATAGAGGAATGTATTGTGTGTTAGCAGCCCAACCTTCATCCTGTAATCTGTGTCGCGTTTATAGATATTTTTACCTTCGAATGTGACTTCGCCTTCTATGGGTTTTAAAAGGGATGATAGTATCAGGGTGAATGTGGTTTTTCCTGATCCGTTTGCTCCAAAAAGAGTATAGATTTCACCCTTATTTAGACTCAGATTTACATCGGAAAGGACCATTCTCTGATCGAATATTTTTTTAATTCCTTCAGCTTTCAGTACTGTCATTCAAATCCCTTTCGATATGAAGTAATACCTTCGTTAATTTTTCTTTGTTTTCATCTCTTAGTTCGGTATAAACTTCTTCACCTATCTCACCTTTTTCAAATTTTTCATCTAAAGTGGCAAGAATTGCTACAAGAGCCTTCTTTTTTTCTTGAAGAATATCAGATTTTGAAATAACTCTCATGTCTGTTTTACCTTTTCTTATTACAAGAATCGCCACTATGATTAAAAGAAATATCCCTATAAGTGAAATGATAAGTACTTTTTTTCGAATTCTTTGTTTTTTAAGTCCATGAATATTGATTTCAACCTTTTCCCCTTTCTTGAATCCTGTTTGAGAAAATGCATGATATTTTCGTTCACCCATTTCCAATAATCCTTCATCGATGAGTTGTTCGCTAATGAGAACTAATTCCAAATTTTTAACAAGTAAGAAGAAGTTTTGTGTGTCATAGATAATATCAAGGGGAAAAAGGTATTTATTTCCTTTTATCTTGATCCTGTACCTGAAAGCAATCTGATTTTTCCCTTCTTTAATTTTTCTTGTATCAATAATTCTATCTTTCTCTTTTATAAGCGAATCAGGATTTAATCCGCTCAATATTTCAAAATCATAACTTTCTATAGGAATAGAAAAACTAATAGGTTCTTCAATATTTTTTATCATAGTGATATTCAGAAGGAGTACATTTTTTACAATGAGTTCACCATCACTAATTTCAAGAACAATATGGTGATTTTCTATTATAATGGCAGACTCATTTTCTGTCTGTGCATTATTGGGTATCAGTAAGGAGAAAAACAGTAAAAGGATGAAAATAATTTCTTTCATAATCTCCTCTCTTCTCGAACAAGTTCTTCAATTTCCTCATCGAGTTTTGGGATTTCTTTTCTTCTTTTCTGTGGTATCATTGCGATAATCGATCCTAAAATAAAGATTAAACCACCGAACCATAACCAGAAGATAAGTGGATTAATATAAATACTAAGGCTCACGGTGTTCTTTGAGGTTAGTCCAGCAAAAATAATATATAGATCTTCCCTCAAGGAGGAAAGAACAGCTATCTCTGTAAATGGTTCTTCAATGTTAGGATAAAAAAACTTGGCTGGTTTTAGTTCAGCAATTTTTTTTCCATCCTTCCTTATATCGAGTAAGATAGAAATCTTATATTTATTTTTTTGTTCTTCTTCTTCAATTCCCTTATAATAAATATTGTATATTCCGATCGTTGCGTTTTCACCCTCTTTTAAAACCATATTCTTTTCTGATTTATAGATGGAGGAACCGGTTATTCCAATGCACATAAGAGCAATTCCTAAGTGGACAATATATCCCCCATATTTTTTTCTATTTCTTAATAACCCCTTAATTTTTAATAATTCTATAAGAGTAGATACTATGAGGAAACAGGATACTGTAAAGGCTACGATTGCTCCTACATTTCTCAGTCCACTTAAAATCAATATAATAAAAAGAATTAATGAGATTACAAGAGAAGGGGTGAGTTTCCTAACAAGTAACTTTCTTGATGTCTTTTTCCATGGAAAAATAGAGCATAGACCCATAAGAAGAAGTAAACCAAACATTAGAGGTGTTAACGCCTGATTGTAAAAGGAGGGACCCAGAGAGATTTTGGTTCGGCTAAAGAAACCAGAAATGATTGGAAATAGGGTGCCAAAAAAAACTATAAATCCAGAAGCGACAAGTATAAAGTTGTTGAAAAGAAAAAATCCTTCCTTTGAAAAGAGCGATTGCAATCTATTATCACTTCGTAAAAGAGATAATCGGAGAAAAAGCAGGACCAGGTATATAGCAGTAGAGATAATAATAAATAAGAGTAAATAAACACCAATATTTGACTCTGCAAACGAATGAACGGATGAGAGTATACCGCTTCTCGTAATGAATGTTCCAAATATACAGAGTTCAAAGACACAGAGGATAAGAAACTTATTCCAGGCTTTAAACATACCACGCCTTTCTTCCATAATTATTGAATGGAGAAATGCTGTTGC
>JAGMEZ010000351.1 GCA_023127905.1 Caldifarciminota bacterium | reverse complement strand
CAATCTGGGTTGCCGAGCTGAAATATTCCAAGACCTCCCGCCAGGCGGAATCCTCAGCAGCACTGCCTCGATGACATTCATCTACAATTATTAAATCGAAAAAATCTGGAGAATATTCCTTGTATAAACCAGGTCTTCTCTCATCTTTAGCAATCATTTGATAGGTTGAAAAATAAACTTCTCTGCTTTTTACACCTTCCCCTTTTATCTTCCATCTCGCATCACCTAGAGGTGAAAATGTTTTATCTTTTGGATCATCAATCAAGATGGCTCTATCTGCAAGGTAGAGAACTTTCGGTCTTCTATATTCACCGGCTCTATTCCATCTAGCATTCCATAGTTTCCATATGATTTGAAAAGCAATCAAAGTCTTACCAGTCCCCGTGGCTAGAGTAAGTAAAATTCTCTTTTTTCCTTTTAAAACAGACTGAACCGCTCTATTGATAGAAATTTCTTGATAGTACCTTGGTTGTTTTTTGGGGAAATTATAGTAAGGTTGTAGCAAGTCCTCTTCAATATGCGTGCTTATATCTTCAATACCTTTGAATCTTTCCCATAAATCATAAGGAGAAGGGAAAGTGTGCAATTCCTTCTCTAATCCAGTAATATAATCGTGTTCAATTATCTCATGTCCATTTGTAGAATATGCGAATTTAAGATTTAATATCTCTGCATAATCTTTGGCCTGTTGTAAACCATCTCCTGGCTTTTTATAGGCCGGTTTTGCTTCTATGACAGCAATAGGAAAATTTTTCTCCACTTTAAGTATGTAATCTGCTCTTTTCGGTTTATTTCTTTTTACTTTATCGCCAAAAACCGTTATTCGACCATCAGTGAAGGTTTTTTGTTCTGATATCATATCATTTGTCCATCCTGCATCATATAATTTGGGCAGTACGTATTTTCTACAGGTATCAGCTTCAGTTATCATTTATTGTCACCATCAGTTTGAATTAATGGGAACGACGTTTAATCTGTAACATGACATTAATCTTCTCCATTCTGGATTTTGCCCTTTTTAATTGGATTAATCCTATTATCTTTTATAATTTTATCAAAGTCATAAATATTATAGATCCAATTTTTCAAGTATTCTATTGCTTTTTCTATTTCTCCGGGTTGATAATATAGTTTACCTCTTCTGTTATTTACCATCATTTCTTTTTTGTATTTTAGGACTTATGGGAGGAAATGTCAAGGATGAAAGTGTCGCTGGCGTTCTGTGTACTAGGTTGTGGGTTTTCGGGTAAGGCGACAAGTTTCCCCTCATCCCTTCGTTTTCACTCAGGATAGGCTGAGTCTTCTCCCGCCAGGGGAGGAGAAGTGTGTGGTGCATGGAGAGAAGGGGGTTAATTCGCATTCTCATTCTGTTTCTATTCAGATTAGTTTATTTGTCTTATAATAATATTAAAAACCATAGTAAAAAGATTATTTCCCGATTAGTCTTTCTTTGGAGAAATTGATTGCCTCCGGGTAAATTATTTACAAACTTCTTTGTTTGTGGAACAAAATATACAATAGTACAAAATGAATGTCAAGTATTAATTTAAAAATCTTAAAGTATACAAAAGCAGGTCCCTGTTAGAACTGATGAAGATGCTTTTTATTCCTCTATTGGGCAGACATTGTGACATCTTCACCCTCATCTGAATTTTCTCCCATCGAGGGAGAAGAAAAATAAGGAAGGATTTTCTTGTAGGAAAGCCCTCCTACATTTCCAAAATTTCTGACATATTTAACCGATAACTCTCACCTAATGTTTTATCACTTCTTTCATTACTATCTCTTTTGAGTTAAGGCGTTTGATGGAAACATTAATGGTATCCTTATTTATTTCAAGTACAGCGTAACTTGGTTCATATCCCCTTTTATCATCTAATTTCAGATGCCCTGGATTTATAAGATAGATGTTACCTTCCATTCCTATTGCGGGGATATGTGTGTGTCCATAGAGTACAATATCAACGGAACCGTTTTTTATCTGATTTTCGGGAGAGATATCATCAGGTAGATCATTCTCGTGTTTTTCTTTTGTATGGGTCAGAAGCAACTTCCATCCTTCAATCTCAATTATTTTCCTGTTGGGGATATCCTTTTCTGTATAGTATGCGCTGAAAACGCCAGGTACCCTTTCGATATTAACACCTTCAGCGATAAGAAGTTGCGTATCATCGTAATCATCTCCAAGGTGAATAACCTTTGATACACCCTCTTCTTTAACGGTTTTAGATAAATTTGTAATATTATCCATTTCTCCATGGCTGTCGCTTACGAC
>JAGMEZ010000350.1 GCA_023127905.1 Caldifarciminota bacterium | reverse complement strand
TTTCTTGGATTGAAAGACCAGCTTCATAATAAAGTGCTTGCCCATAATTTCTTGTCCACATAGTATCGCCGTTTTCATCTGTCTTAATAATATATACATCAGATGCTGCAGAAATAATTATAATATTTTGCCCTGCAATAATATAACCCCCATCTGGGGTTTGCTGAACAGAGTAACCTGCACTCGATTCTCCCCCTCTATATGTTTTTGTCCATAGAGTATCGCCATTTTTATCTGTTTTTATAAGATAAACTTCATAATCACCAGCATTGAACGAGTTTGTGTAACCTACAATGATGTACCCTTCATCAGAGGTTTGCTCTACTGAATAGCCCTTGTCATCGTATGCCCCACCGTATGTTTTTGTCCATAGGATGCCTGTATCGTGATCAGGCGGTGCAGTGGGTTTCCTGCATGAAGTTACTAACAAAAAAGGTATTACTATCCCTAAAAGTAACAATTTGCATTGTTTTATCATCTTACTCCCTTTTATTGTGTTCTATCTGGTCCAAATGTCAACTGCCGCTTATTTGAACCATCGGCATTAATAATGTACAATACACCATTGTGCCGAGGATTATAATGCTTTTCAGTCCACCCTGTATAGACAATCTGATTTCCGTCAGGTGACCAAGAAGGCTTATATCCCAATACCCCAGGTGAAACCACATTACTACCATCATCATTCATAATTGTAATTCCTTCGTCAGAAGAAAATGCAATCCTCGAACCATCTGGAGACCAGACAGGATAACCTCCATACTGATGAATCTGTTCTACATTAGTTCCACTGGTATCTACCACATAAATTCCATCGCAAACAATCCTTGCACCATCTGGTGACCAATCAGGGCTCCTTGAATCGAATATGTAGTGGTCATTACTACCGTCAGCATTCATTATCCATATTCCCCAAGGATGTGTTTCAGAGATATACTCTGGTCGTATGCTATCTCCTTGCCGTCTGGTGACCAATCGGGAAAGAAGGTTCTTCGGTTAAATGTTAGTTGGGTGAGACTATCACCATTTATCTTTATCTTCCATATTCTGGCACCCTTTACGAAAATAATCAATTTCATATCAGGACTCCAGTCAGGACCGCCAGCACTCCACTCTCTCAAATTCAGAAACATCCTCTTATTAGTCCCATCGGGATTAATAAACCAGAGTCCAGTAGAATCCTTATCTACATTATAACTCCCACAAGAATCAATACGGGTAATATGCGAATGGTAGAAAACAATTGTAGAACCATCTGGAGACCAACATGGGGAATCATCAATTACAGGATAGGCAGGCGTGGGTGGTTCAGCGTGACCATCATCATCGGTCCCAAATGGATTACATCCGCAGCCAGTTAAAACAAGTATTGCAAAGACACCTATGGTGATAAAAAGTCTTTTCATAATCTTTACCCTTTCAAAATCGCATAATATCATCTCATGTTTTACCCTGCGTATCGTTATGACACTCAGGCTAACCTATAAGGGCTACTATGGCTATGATATTACTTAACATTTTTACCTCTCTTGTTTCTTAGAATCGTTTTCATAACCTATCAACTTCCTCTTTTCTGTACCATCTGGGTTCATTACCCAGATTTCTCCTAACTTCGTATTCGTATATGCTATCTTGCTACCATAAGGTGACCAGCATGGTCTATCACCACCTTCTTCAGTGAGCTTCTTTAGGTTGCTTCCATCTGTATTCATTATCCAGATACGCGGACCCTCTCCCTCCGCAGATGCGGAAAAAGCTATCTTTGAACCATCTGGAGACCACGCAGGATGTCTATTGGTTATAGCCTGAAATGTTAACTGCCTCGTATTTGCTCCATTTGTGTCAGCAACCCAAATCTGCGACTCAGCATTGGTTGATCCAGGCCCTCCTTCATAAACAAATTTTGCTCCGTCTGGTGACCAGTCAGGATTACGTCCTAAACCAAGACACTTTTTATCTGTACCATCCGCATTCATAATCCATAATCCAGTTCCTGGAGGATTAGTGGTACAATCATATGCTATCTTCTTGCCATCTGGTGACCAGTCTGGGAAAAAGGTTCGACCGTTAAATGTCAGTTGAGTGAGACTATCCCCATTTACCTTTATCTTCCATATCAGTGCATTTCCCTCAAAGACTATCCACTCACCATCTGGTGACCAGTCAGGATTCCCCCCGGAAATAAGGTAGCGTGATGTAGAATCTCTCAGGTCAAAGATGAATATACCTGCTGTATCTGTACCATATGGGTTTCCACCATATTCATATGCTATAAAGTTGCCATCTAGTGACCAGGCTGGCTCTGTATAGTTATACCTCGGCCAATCATAGGGAGGCTTTTCAGGTGGTTCTGCTGGATTTCTGCATCCGCTGAAAGAGAGGGCAGCCAAACCCACCACTAAAACTATACTACCTAAGATTTTCACAACATTTCACCTCCAAATACTCCTTTCACAAAACTTGTCTTAACTGGATGAGAGCCTAAATAACTTATAAGGGTTACTATGGCTATGATATTACTTATACTTCGTCATAACATTGGTAACGAAGAGTGTTTTTCACTATAAGCTTCGCTTATACTTGTTGATGTCATAGCACACTTTTCCTCCTCTTTCAAGGTATAATTTCGATACTTTTCCAAAATATGGGAAAGTCTCAAATCCCCTCCACCAAGTTTTCTTCCACATCTTGCACCTCCTTTCATTGTTAAAGGTTCATCTTATTTCTTTTTCAATAAACCTTCAATTCAATGCTTTCCCTTTTCTCCTCCTTTTCTAAACACTCATTATCAAGCTCACCAGAAGTTGGTCTACCAGAAACAGTTACCTCCACATATTCTGATGTAGGTCAATTGGAACAATTCCTGCACAAATGCCATGTGTCACTATCATTTTTTCTACGATAGATTGGTATAATTTAAAACCTACTTTCACAATATATACAGCAATTTCCATGCCAGATTTTTAGTCAAAATACTAAGTGATTAAGCACTTAAACTTACATTTTAAAAAAATTTTATAGATTTTTGAAACAAAGATTTTCACTAAAAAGTGCGACAAAAATGTCCCACTAAATTTCAGCTTTTGGGTAATTCAAAAAATATAAGAACTTAAGAAATGGCAAAAATGTCGCACTAAAATACAGTTTTTTATAAATATAAAAATATATAAACTTAGCTGCGACAAGGGTTATAAACTTAGCTGCGACAAGGGTTATAAAAATATATAAACTTAGCTGCGACAAGGGTTAAGGGGGTCAGGCTGGAATCTGTAATCTGTGATATAGAATAAGATATGAGGTAATATCTTTTATCAAATTATCAAAGCGCAAGCCACGTGGGAGCGAAGCACCTTTACGTGTACGTACGTCCCGTGAGAATGAAATTGCCTCCTTACTGCTTACTCCGTACTCCATACTATTAGTTCCCCGTCTCTCCTTTTCACAATCCTTATGCCTTCTGCCCTCTGCTTACTACCCACTATTATAAACTCGTTTCGATCGTTTAGTTCGTTATTATCGTTTAGTCGTTAGTTTGTCATTGCGAATACACTTTCATATTCTATTATAAAGCAATCTCATTTTTATTCTATGTTTTAATTACATAATTACCAGTTACTTAATTACTATATTTGCAAATGGCTCAATTACCAAATTACTTAATTACACTATGTTCCCATAACCAATGAAACAATTTCTTATTACTTCCTTTTGTGCTTTATGCCCTTGTGTTCTTATGTAACTTTTTCCTTTATCCTTGGTAGCTTCCTCTGACTTCTGTCTTTTTTCATCTGCCGTTTCTTGTCTTTGGTATTACTTTATCCTTTATCCTTTTAACTTGTTACTTGCAACTTGCCACTTGTAACTTGATAGTCTCCCATTCTCCGATTCGCATCCATATACTCGTAAGTGAAAAAAGGTGCCTGACCCCGGATTTTTCCACAAAGAGTATGTCAAGGATTTTTCTCTCTATATAAGTTTCTTCCATAAATCCTCTATCGTTCATAGCTTTCTCTTTACTAAAAAATTAAGTGGCTTTAACAACTAAGTATCTAAGAAAAGCTTCTGTGATTTCTTTTGCAAGTCTCGTTTCATCCTTAAGCGGTGTTGGAGGATGAGAACCCTTTTTAGCAAGGAATCCAGAAAGTTTTGCTGCTAAATCTTCGAAAGATACTAAAAGACCTTTCTCACTCTCTCAAATAATTCCTTGATCAAAAAGTATTTTCACTGCTTCTCTTGCATTTTCCTTGCCAGTTAGAGCCTTAATGAGCGAAGTAAGCGCTTTGCGACAATTATTCTTACTATCCGACAATGATTCAGGTTTGTTTGCTTTCAAAAGCTGTTTTGCATTTGAAAAGTATTTTGCTGTTTGTTTATATCCATGTTTGTTTAGGAAAATCACAAATTCTACTTGATTTTTGTTTTCTCATGTGATAAATGTAACATATGAGTGGCCAAACATTGCTCAATATATTATTTTCAATACATTTGATTATCCAAATAATTACAGGTGTTCTACTCCTAAAAAGAGAATTCTCTATGAGGAAGAGAGAAAATAGAAAATCAAAGAAAATAATGTTTCTACATAATAGTATAGATGAAGAAGTAGAAAAATTAGTTAAAAAAAGAAAGAGAAAAAGACAGCCATTATTATCATCATGACGGTCTTGGAAGCATAATAGGAATGACTGACGGAAGTGGGTTATCTCCAGTTGAACGAAGTTACTTCTATGATGAGTTTGGAAATAGCCTTGGTTCTTGGGGTTCAATCAGCAACCATTATCTCTATACAGGTCAGGAATACGATGGCGAAATCTCCAGTCTCCACAATCTCAGAGCAAGGTATTATGATAGGAGTATTGGGAGGTTTATAAGTGAGGATCCGGTATGGCAAAATACAGTTTATTTCAATAGGTTTGGTTTCTTCTGCAAAGACTTTCTCTCCCCTCAAGATTTCAATCCATATCTTTATGTATCAAACAATTCTGTGAATATGATTGATCCAACAGGATTAAAAAAGTATTATGGATATTGGTGTGGTGATAAGTGGATGGGAGGAAAGGAGATGTATTTTGAGGATATGCAACCTAGTGATTTTAAAACCTTAGAAGAATTTTGGGATGATCTAGATAGGTGTTGTATGGAGCATGATTCCCATATTTGGTATTGTAGATTTATGAGAGACCAAGGAATATTTGACGAGGAAAAATACAGGCAATGCGAAAACGAAGCTGATAGAAATCTTTCTGCCTGTTTTAACAAGGTTGATCCTCGCTCACTTGGTTTGGGAGGTAAAGCTGTACGAGCTTTTGGTATTCCGTTTTTCCGTTTAAGAGGAAGATTCTGATAGAATAAGGTGATATAGAAGTACAATGATGCATTAAAAGAAAGGATATCTTTTTGGCAGGAAAATCTGATGAAAATTAAAGAATGGAAGAGAATCATAATACTTTCTTTAATTTTTTTTGTTTCACTAAGCATAGCGCTTCCTTTTTATACTTTAATCGCTGATATGGCAATGTGGGGAACGTATCATAAAGGATTATCAATTGCTGATATGCTTTTCCACTTGACAAATTGGTTCAGCATACTGCTAAAAATATATCCTACAGTTGTCAGTGTAGATGGAAAGATAGTGTATGATGCAGGAGCTGGGCTTTTTCATCCTTTAGTAATTATTGCTAATGCGATAGGTTGGGGATTGATTGGGTTTGTTGTGGGTTTAATAATTTCGGTAATAAAGGACAGGAAACGACGAGTGAGGGGAACAAACAGAAAGTAGTCATAAAATCCTGACATAACTAGTTATGCTTATGATGGAATGTATGCAGTATGTGAATTTGGAGGACATCTTGATCTAACATCCAAATATATTTATGCTAATGGACTTTTACTCGCTCGTTACGATTCCTCACCAGCAGATACTCATTATTACCATCATGATGGTCTTGGAAGCATAATAGGAATGACCAATGGAACTATGATATCAAAGGTTGAACGAACATATTTCTATGATGAATTTGGTAACAATCTTGTGGACCTTTGGGGTCAGGCTGGAATCTGGAATATAGACCTGTATGTTATTAGTTAAGGGGGTCAGGCTGGAATCTGTAATCTGTGATATAGAATAAGATATGAGGTAATATCTTTTATCAAATTATCAAAGCGCAAGCCACGTGGGAGCGAAGCACCTTTACGGGTGCCTGACCCCGGATTTTTCCCCACTCATAAAGAATCCTTGACAAATTATATAATTTTTCATATATTTGATTAAGCTATAAAAAATAAGAGGTGATGAAAATTAAATGGACTATTATTTTTTTTATTTTATTCCTTGCTAATACTTACAATCTTGATGCAAATTTAGGAGATGTTTATGAGTATTATAAAGATTACTTTGAGAAAAATAATTTATTCTTTGATTCATTGAATGTTCAATTTGTTGGTAATTGGCCTTTCGGACCACCCCAAGATGTTGCATTTGATTCATTAAGAAATTTTCTCTTTTGTGGTTCTGGGGGAGGTGTTTATATTTTAGATATTTCAAACCCTTCTTCGCCAGATATAATATCAGAAAAGATACATACCAGAGGAGTAATTACAGATCTTTTTTATGATCATCAATCTCAGAATCTTTTTATTACATATCATAATGGTGGAGTTGAAAGAGGAGGATTCGAAATATGGGATGTATCTGATCCTTATTTACCCAATAAACTCGGTTTTTATTACTCTACAATTGTATTAATAGACATATTTACATCAGGTATTTATGCTTATGTTGCAGCAACATATGACGGCATTTATATTTTTGATATTTCAGATCCTTCTAATATAGAAAAGATTTCCTGTCAACCAACAAAAAATTGTGCAATGGGGATCTTTTTGGTTGATTCTATTGCTTATGTTGTCGACGGCGATTCTGGAATGCGTGTTATAGATGTATCGTTACCAACGAATCCTTATGAGATTAGCAGTTGTATTTTTCCTGGTTATGCAACTGAAATTGATGTATCAGGGAATTACGCTTTTATTGCAGCTGAAAATTCAGGCTTACGTGTAGTAGATATATCTGACTCATCTAGTCCTCAAGAGGTTGGATTTTATAATCCATATTATACTATTAGTGTTTTTGTTAAAGATACAATCGCATATAACGCAT
>JAGMEZ010000035.1 GCA_023127905.1 Caldifarciminota bacterium | reverse complement strand
AGAGTAAGGGGAGATACTGTTGAGGTTTATCTTGCCTATGAGAAGAAGGGTATTAGAATTAAACTGTTTGGGGAGGAAATTGAGAAGATTGAGATATTTGATCCTGTTTCAGGAAACACATTGGAGGAGATTGGAAAAATTGCAATTTATCCTGCGAAACACTTCATTACTCCATACCAGAGAATTGTTAATGCAATAGAATCTATCAAGGAGGAACTTGAAGAGCGATTGAGGGAGTTAAGAAATGAAGGTAAGGAACTTGAAGCACATAGGCTTGAAACAAGAACACGATACGACCTTGAGATGTTGGAGGAGGTTGGGTATTGTCCAGGGGTTGAGAATTATTCAAGGCACCTCAGCGATAGGAAACCAGGTGAAAGACCATCATGTATGATTGATTTTTTCCCCGATGATTTTCTGACAATAATCGATGAATCTCATGTTACGTTTCCCCAGATAAGAGGTATGTATAATGGCGACAGGTCAAGAAAAGAGACCTTGGTTAAATATGGTTTCAGGTTACCATCAGCTCTTGATAACCGACCTTTAAGGTTTGATGAGTTTGAAAGAGAAGTAGATTATGTAATCTGTTCATCTGCAACTCCTGCTGAATATGAAATAAAAAAGTCTGGAGGGATTCTTGTTGAGCAGATTATTCGACCTACGGGGCTTGTTGATCCTGAAATTGAAGTAAAATCAACGAAGGGGCAGATTGACAACCTTATTGAAGAGATAAGAAAACGGGCTGAAAGAAATGAAAGAGTGTTAGTTACTACATTAACGAAAAGGATGGCTGAAGATCTTGCTGATTACCTGCGGGATATGGGAATAAAGGTTAAGTATATGCATTCGGAAATTAATGCTATTGAGAGGGTGGAAATCTTGAGGGGTTTAAGATTAAGAGAATTTGATGTGCTTGTTGGGATAAACCTTTTAAGAGAGGGACTTGACCTTCCAGAGGTTTCACTTGTTGCTATTCTTGATGCGGATAAAGAAGGATTTTTGAGGTCTGAAACCTCCCTTATTCAGGTTTCAGGGAGGGCAGCAAGGAATGTTCAGGGTAAAGTAATAATGTTCGCTGATAAATTTACCAGGGGAATGAATAATACTATTAAAGAAACAAATAGACGAAGAGAGATTCAGAAAAAATACAACAGAGAACATAATATTTCTCCTAAATCCATTGTAAAGAGTGTGGATGAGGTTATGAAAGCTACAGCGGTTGCTGATACAAGGGAGAAGAAATATCAGGAAGAGGAAGAGGAGGAAAAGTTTACATCAAAGATAGATATTATAGAGAAAATTAATCAACTGGAGTATAAGATGAAAAAGGCAGCAGAGAATCTTGAATTCGAAGATGCTGCTTTCTTAAGGGACAAAATAAAATTGCTTGAGAAAAGACTAAGGCAGAAAATGACTAATTAAAAAAGTACTGAATAAATATCTGAAAATCTCTGGAAATTTCTTGACATTTGAATAGAATTTTGTTAAATTAAGATAACGACTATTTAAAATCTAAAAATAAGGCACACTAGAGGATTATATCAATAATAATCAAAAAGGAGGTAGTATGAGGAAGTTATATGTTATATTACTTTTCCTGATGTTTTTTTGTGTTTCTATGCTCTGTGCAGCGAATGAGAATGATGTTGTAAATCAGTCAGAAGTTCGGATAGTAAAGAGCAGCCTACGTAACTACTTCTGGGATTTCGAGACAGGCTGGCAGGGTTGGACGCATACCAACGGGTTAACATTCCCGAACGCATGGGATGTTTTAACGTCTGCATATAAAACGGCCTGGACACCACCTGATGCAGGTGATTCTACGATGTGGATTGACTCAGATGCAGCCGGTTATGTATTGGTTCAGGATACTGCCCTATCACCAGTGGTTCCTCCACCAGTCGGTATGGCATGGCTAAAATATGGATTAGGTCATAACAACATCTCCGATTGGGTCGACGTTGGTCTTAAATATTTTGATGGTGCTGTCTGGAATATAGCTACGTTAAAGACCTATACCTCAGATTTTGGACCTGCCTGGGATTCAGTTGATGTCACTGCATACGCTGGATATGACAGTGTTCAGGTGTTTTTCTACTATAAAGGCAACTATGACTGGTATGCAGGCTTTGATAATGTGAAATTATATGCTCTCTTAGACCATGATGTAGGATGTGCTGGGATTGTCAGCCCACCTGTTGGTGCCATGCCTGCAGAAGAGTATGATATTATTGCCCGGATTTGTAACTATGGTTCTTTCTCTGAGACCTTTGATGTCACGGCACAAGTTTGGGATACCACAGGTG
>JAGMEZ010000349.1 GCA_023127905.1 Caldifarciminota bacterium | reverse complement strand
AGTATGTCCATCTTTAAAATCAGTAACCAGCAATCAGTTATCAGCCAACAGTAACGTTAGAAGTCTATAAGCTTCCTGTTTTCTGTTTGCTGTTTGCTATTTGCTGCCTCATTTGGCAAGCAACCAGAGCAGTTCTTCCAGGAATATTCCTTTGAGTTATATGAGAAGATGGAATCTTAACGAGATATCTTATCATATCATATAGGGGAATAAACCGATATCCTTTCTGTAGGTTTTTCTCCAGGAATAACTCAAATATCCTTATGTATCTCATACCGTCAAATTCAGCATGTGCGCAGTAAACATCGTCTCCTCTTACATCAATATTGAGGAGGTTCTTGGGATCTCCAAGAATAATCAGTTCATCAAGAGTCGGGAGTGTAACAGGGATTTGAAGAGTTCCTATTAGTCTGTTACCAATAATGGGATAGAAAGGGGATATCCCGCGTGTATCACTGCAGTAATCAAAACTAAAATTTTCCTCAGCAAGAAAAACCTCCTTTTTTGCAACCCAACCTGGGGCAGCAAATGAACGAGGTAATGAACCCGTAAGTGATTTAAAATTTTCAATTGCGTGATGCATTTCCTTCTCTACTCTTCTTTGTGTCCAACTCCCTAATTGTAGCTGCCAATCAAAATGACGATAACCATGAAGGTTCAATTCATGTCCGTCATACCTGATTTGTCTAATTATCTTTCTTAATGCCAAATCTTCTGAAGAAAGTATTTTATAATAAAAACTCTTTCTCAGTTTGAATACTCTTCTCGGGAATCCCCTCTCTTTTAAGAATCTTGGAAGGGTTCTGAAGGGAGTATCGTATCCTGTTGGGATAAAGAAACTCGCTTTGATATTTAGTCTTTTTAGAAGGTTAAGCAGGGGGATAACACCGTTTTTATATCCTCTTACTGTATCAACATCAATTCTTAATCCAATAAAATCAATCATCTACAACCTACCACTCACTTGTATTTTTGACGCAGATTTCTGCAGAACCACACTGATTGATTTCCTACATTTCATAATTTCCAATTATTTTTATAATCGACCATTGCGACTGTCTCTTCTTGTTCTCCTTTCTGGTATGTTTCTTCTTTTCCAACGGTCGTTTAAGACGGTCTGAAATCGTTCATCCTATATTATTATTCTATAGCTGTGTCTTGGATTGTGTGTATGTTTTTTAGGGTGGGGTGGGGGGAACTATTTGCTATTAGCTAATTGCTATTTGCTGATTCTCATGGCGCACCCGACCCGAGTCGAACGGGCAACCTGCGGAACCGGAATCCGCTGCTCTATCCTTTGAGCTACGGGCGCCTACCTTTTCTTCTTTTTATGTCTATCTGCTTTTCTTCTTTTTTTTCTCTTATGAGTTGCTATCTTAGATCTTTTTCTTTTTTTTCCGCAGGGCACTATTTTACCTTCCTATGTTCAGCCAGTCTTATTAATCCTTCTTTTCAGTAAAGATGAGGGTTTATACGTGGGGACCAACCTCTCGTCCACCTTTACCTTTTCTCCTGTTCTCGGATTCCTTGCAATCCTTGCTCTTCTCTTTTTATTTCTGAGAACACCTAATCCCCTTAACTCTATCCTCTCATTCTTTACCAGCGAGCTAGTCAATGCATTGATAAAACTGGTGACAACTAGTGAAACGTCTCTCTTATGAATTCCTGTCTTTTCTGCAATTTCAAGAACATAACTCGCTTTTGTCCGTGTTATTGAACCTTCAGCCATCTTTTCCTCCTGTTTTTAACAGAGGTACTCTTTTATCCTAAATTAAAGGTAAAATCTATGGCACCAAGTTAAGAGAGAAATATATCTTACATTCAAATTCTTTTCCCTTGTCGAAGTCGTCCTCTCCTGTAAAAGTGATCTCAGCTACAGAATTACATTTCAGACTATCCATGTAATCAAGCGCACTATCTACCTCGAGCCACAAATTATAGACCGTAGTAATACATGAGGTTACACAGGTTTCGTCTCCACCCGACAAAAGCACATCAAGTCCCATATTATAAGTCGGTGTTATTATACTATCACCGGGAACTGAACGATATACATATGACATATTTGTGAGTCTTGCATCCACATAATTCCAGACCTTAAATTGAATTTCTTCCATCCCTACAGGAATTGTATCCCCTGGACAAGTGTATACACCAAGTGGTGAAAAGTAGAGCACTGTCACTTCCGGTGCTGGAATTGGAGTAAAATTCTCACATGAAGTAAAGATAACTGAAACGAAAAGTATGACCATAAGAAAGAATAAATATTTACGCATTTATACCTCCTTGTTTTTAACTTTATATTTTATAGCATATTATGAGAAAAATGTCAAGAAAAAAAGGAATGATTTTACTAAATCGAAATGTAACCATCTGTTTTTTATTTCATAAATTAATAAATGTTAAGAACTTAAGAAAAATTTATGTTCTATAGTGGTAAGATAAATATCTATTAGCTTCTTAATTAGTAACTTACTGATTTTTTCTATCTTATTCAATTTTTTACTTTATCAAGAAAATTAAATTACCCAATGTCCATTAGTTGACCAATTATATCTCCAACCATATCTTCTAATTTTTTATTTTCTACCCTTTTTTTAATATCATTTATTTCCTGTGAAGAAAAGTCGGATTTAATTTTACCAATGTCATCCTTCACTCTCTTCTGCAAGTCTTCATCATCCTTTCCAAAATTTTGTAAAAAGGATAAAATTTCAAGACTCCGTTCTTTCTTTCCATCTAAACATAAATAATCAGCAATACCTAAAAGCGATTCCTGGATTATAGTCTTTTCTTTACTATCAACTGCTACCATAAGAGCCTCATTAAAATACTCTTTTGCTTTCTTATGTTCCCCGGTAGCAGTAAAAACAGATGCCATGTTATTCAGTGACTGGGCAACACCCATTTTATCCCCTATCTCTCTTCGGATATCAAGACTCTCCTGGTGAAACTTTCTCGCCTCTTCATAATCAACTGTTCTTCCACCTAAATTTCCAAGGTTATTTAGAGATATTGCTATTCCCATTCTATCACCTATCTCTCTTCGGATTGCAAGTGCTTCCTCGTAATGTTTTTTTGCCTTTTCATAATCTCCAAGCGCCTTGTAGGTAAGCCCCAGGTTATGAACAGTGTTTGCTAATCCCAGTTTATTTTCCATTTCCCTGTCCATTTTTATCCCCTTTTCGAGCAGTCGTATTGCTTCTTCATAATTTCCCAATGCATGTGCAACAAGTCCAATATTACATTCAGCTACACCAATTCCCTTCTGATAACCTGTTTCTTTACTTATATCAAGGCTTTCTTGATAAAACTGTTTTGCCTTACTATATTCAGCAAGATAATAGTTAATAACACCCATAGCGTTTAAGCTATTAGCAATTCCAATCCTGTCACCAATCTCTTTATTAATTTGTAAACTCTCACTGCTAAATTTCTTTGCTTCTTCATAATTTCCTAACACTGCATTAAGACGTCCCAAACAGTGTAATGAAAATGATATCCTCCTTTTTGCTCCAAACTTCCTAAATATCTCAATACTTTCCTTTAGTAGTTTTTTTGCTTTATCGTATTCTCCAAGACGATAACAGAAATTGCCATACCATGAAAGTACCTTACCATATACAACACGGTCTTCAGATTCCTCTTCCTTTCCTTGTAGAACTTCTGATGCATTTGAGAATAATCGCACGCCCTCCCTAAACCAACCATGCATATCATAAAAAACTGCAAAACTAATAACTGCCTTTCCAATTTCTTTTATTTTACACCGTTCTACTGCCCAATCCCATGCTGATTGGATATTTTTACTCTCTTCCCTGATTTCATCAAAAACTTCCTCTTCTTTTCCTTCCAAAATCACCTTTTCCATCTGAAACATAAAATCAGCATAATAACTACAGTGAGAATCCTGAAGTCTTTGCTTCTCTTCAGCAAATTCATTTATCTTTCCTTCAGCATACTGCCTTATAATATCCTGCATCTCATAACGCCCTGATGGGTTACGCCGTATAAGTGACTTATCCATTAAAGCAGTAAGAACGGTGAGGGAAATACCAGCTACCTTCTCGGCTGCTTCTCTTGTAAAACTCTCACGAAAAACTGACATTTTCATAAAAGTATTTTTTTCTTCCTTTGAAAGCAAATCCCATGAATAGTCAAAAACCGCACGCAGACTTCTATGTCTATCGGGCATATCCCTGAGAGACGATGCAAGAAAATCAATACTCTTCTCTATCTCCTGTGCTATTTCTTTACATGACAACGAACGCAACCATGAAGATGCAATCTCAATACCAAGAGGTAAACCCCCGACAAGCTGACATATCCTTACTACATAACGCTTATCCTCCTCCGAGAACGTAGCATTCGAATTAATCCTTTGAGCATTAAAAAGAAACAACTGAACTGCACTGTATCCTCCAACATCGATTCTATTAAGTTCTGGCACCTGCATTCCCTTCACCTGAACAATCCATTCTCCTCTAAGATTAAGTAATTGTCGGGAAGTTACAAATATTTTAATATTCGGTGCTTTATTTAGTATCTCAGCAATAATTCCAGCACCCTCAACAAGATGCTCGAAATTATCAAGTATCATCAACATCTCCTTCTCATGAAGGTAATTTAATAACTGCACTTTCTCGTCCTCACGACTGTAAAACGAAAACTTGAGTGTTCCCGCTATGGTTGAAACAAGTAAATTTGCAGAGCTTAATGGATCCAGAGGTATAAAATAAACACCATGAGTAAATTGCTCAATCTGTTCTGCTGCTGCCTGTAATGCAAGTCGGGTCTTTCCTATTCCACCAGGTCCTATCAACGTTATCAGTCTACAGGATGGATTCTCCAGCAGTTTGATAATTTCTTTCAATTCAGACTCACGACCAAGAAACGGAGTTGTCTGCATTGGTAAATTATGGTGATGTGATGATAAAGAACGCAAAGGAGGAAACTCCCGTAAAGCGAGATCCGGATGTATTAGACCATAAATTTGTTGGGGTTCATACAAATCCTTAAGAAGATGAGGACCAAAATCCTTTAATGTCGCACCTTCAGGCAACTTAACAGTTATTTTGACCTCTGGTGTTAAAATAATCTGTCCTCCCCAACCAACTGCCATCACCCTTGCTGTGCGGTTCACTACAGGACCAAAATAATCCTTACCACGTTTTTCAGCAGTACCTCCATGAAGCCCAATTCGAACGCGCAATTCACCTATAACACCCCATTCCTCTTCCGCCAATCGCTTCTGTATTTCAATCGCACATGTCAGTGGGTCACCATCCTTAAATACCGCAAATATCCCATCTCCTGTATGTTTGATTATCTCTCCACCGTACTGCCCAATTTCCTCCTTAAGGATAGCGTCATGACGAGAAAGAACCTTGCCCATCTCATCCTGATATTTCTCCCACTTTTCTGTACTACCCTCAATGTCAGTAAACAGAAAAACTTGCATATCAGACATCCTTAAATCTTAACTCCCTTCACTAGTTCCCTGAAATCTTACAAATGGTGGGATCGGTAGCTTCTATGTTTCTTACTTTGCTATCAAATCTTTCTCGAATGCCGAAAGATAACCTGTTATCTGCCAGATGCGGAGCTTAATATCTTCCCTGTTTCCAAGAAGATCATCCATCTCTTCACTTAAACTGCGTATTTCTTCTGAGCTAAGAGATACGGGCTCGTGACGCAACTTCACTTCGTCAATGGGGATACCGGGAAATCTACTTAAGAGCCTTGGGGTCAGAACAAGTAGATTTATTGAAGTATACCCCTCTTCAGTTCGAGTTATCTTCACAGGATAGAACAGAAAATCCGTTTTAAATCGGTACTGTATTGCCTCATTTGTTTTAGGATTTTCATCTAACTCTACAACATCGAATACAAACCATTTAAATCCCTCACCGATATACTCACCAATTACTGTTTTCATATCTTCTGGGATTATTGGGTTCTCGACCCCAGCTGACTTTAGATATTTTTCAACCCACTCCATGAAGCCATTGCTGTTCAATACATGTGTAACCGATATGTCATGGGCTCCTATTTTCTTATGGAAGGTTACTTCTCCAGCAGGGGGTTTTTCATCTGTAGCTCCTTTCACCCGACCTTCTCCTAAACCGAGGATATGCTTTTCACGAAGCTTTTTATTAATTAGTTCGGTTGCTTTTTTGAAAACCTCAACATCGCCTTTCTTGACAACTGGTTCTGATGGTAAAGGTATTACCTCAAGAACCTTTGTCGACTCAGACGCTTTTAGATCGGTGGACAATAAGAGAATTTCTTCATGACCATTCCAGGCAATCATTGCACGTTGAATCGGCTCAAATATTTTTACATTGGGCTTAAAAGGAATAGAACCACGGTCCGCATAACCTGCCTGAACAGCAAAACAAATCAACGAAATTAATATTAGAAAAAACCTTTTCACACTCCCTCCTTTCATAATTTTTACCCTATTATTCACCTCGAGAAATACATCTATATTTTCATTCTCCGCGATAGTTTTCGGGGGAATACTTCGGTGATTCTTCTCCTACTTTACTTAAACCTATCCCATTTGTATTGATTTTATACTTATCACCTGAGAAGCTGTATTCAAACCGTGTCCCCCGGTAGAAAAATACCTTTTTCCCATCATCTGAAAACGATGGATCATAATCCTCAAAGTAACCTTTCGGATCAGTTAACTGCCTGGTTGAATCTGAGTTTACTTCATACAACCAGAGCCTCTCCCCTCTATTGAAAATTAAAAGCGAATCGTTAGGTGCCCACACCAATTTCGTTCGTCCATCAATATCGCCCGTTCCTCCAATTGCAATTAATTCTGCTTTTTCGATATTAAATAAATAAATTTCAAAATCACTCTTTTCATAACCAATAAACGCTATTCGAATAGAGTCTGAGGAGATTGAATAGGTTGGTCCAAATCCGAACGGAAACTCATCAGAAATAGCCAATTCACTAACCGTTATGATTATATTCTGTTCAATTCGAACAATTCTATTACCAGAAATAAAAACCTTTGATTTTCCTTCAAGAGAAAAAGAGCCCAAAGTAATAGCAGAACATAAAATAAAAATTAAAATTATTTTTTTCATATTAAAGCTCAGAAAGCACTTCTCAATAAGCACATTAGACCTCTTGTATTTTGCTTTAAAACAGTATACAGCTTCCTCTATACTGTTTCTTTCTGTGGAGAGTATCTTGTAATCTTTTCCATTAAAAGTCAAGAAAAATATTTACCAAAGATTGGCACAGATAGGGGTCTGGTCAGATAATTTCACAGAAGTATGGAAGTCACAATAACCAGAGATAAAGAAACAAAAAGCCTGACGAAGGGTTATCCCAGAAAAACCATGAATGCCCCAGAAACGGCAAGTATAACTGCTATAACCTTCCTTTGTGTAATTTTTTCCTTTAAGAAAATTGCTGCTAAGATAAAAACAAAAATAGTGCTGGTCTGGTTTAACGCAGCCGCAATTGAGACTTTGGCAAATTTCATCCCTGCCAGCCATATAAACATTGCAAGATACGCTCCAAAAAAAGACCCACTAACAGTGTAACCCCAGCTACCTGAAGTAAAGAGTGATGAAACAATTCTACGACGAAATGGATGGAAAAGCGTTATGAGCATAAGACCGATTGCCCCGCCGAATAAACGAATCTCTGTAGCCCACAAAAGAGGTGAATGAACCAATAGAGGCTTTATCATCACAATTGACACAGCCATTGATGCTATTGCAAGTACCCCCCAGAAAATACCCAACAGAAAGTCACTTCTTTTTATTCCGCCACTCTTGTTTATATTAACCGTTGATAGTACAGCAACGACAATCATCACCGCACCAACAATCTGTAAAAAGGTTAAACTCTCTCCAAGCCAGAGAACAGAAAGGGATATAATAAAAGGACTGTACATACAGTCAACAATGGCAAACAAACCTGCTCCAATAAGGTTCAAACTTTTGAAGAAAAGCGTATCTCCAATCGCAATACCAATCACTCCGCTCAGCATAAGTAATAAATAATCACTGTATGGAACTGGACGAAACAGCGTTTCTTTAAATATAAACATTGTTGGAAGAAATAAAACCATGGCAAACAGATTCTTAAAAAGGTTCAAGGCAATTGGATGAACTGTTTCACCGCTTTTTTTAAAGAGGATAACTGCAAACGCCCAGATTATTGCAGTTAGAAATGATAGACTTTCACCAAAATAGGGAATATTCCCATTCATAAGCAGAGGTTTCTCTCTGTATTATTCATAATTTCCAGTACAGTTAATACCCCCTTCACAGATTCATATAGCCAACAAATTTAAGGTTTACTTTTTTTGTTGTCTGTTTCTATCTTTTTTATCCACTCGCTTGCCTTAACTTTTTTAAATATTTTCTTTGCTTTGGTGAAATATTTTTTTGCATTGGTTTTATCACCAGACGCTTTAAGCATTAAACCAAAATGATAATAAACCTTGGCAAGGTCAAACTCAGTTTCCAACTTTTTAAAGATGGATATTGCCTCCTTAAAAGCAGACGTTGCCTTTTTCCATTTTTTTTCTTTTGTATACACCAACCCTGATACAGAAAATGCACCTGCTTTATATTCTTTTGTTCCAATCTCATCAACCAATGTGAAAATCCCCTTCAATATCCTTTTTACCTCTGCTAAATTATCCTTTCTTAGGTAGAAGTTGGCAAGGTGAAGGAGAACATAGGTTAACAGAGATTTTGATTTAATTTCTCTGGCAATTGAATATGCTTTATTAAGGTACCGTTCAGCAACAGGAAAGTCATCCATCTCAAGATATATATCACCAATACATGATAGGTTAGCTAACTCTATCTTCTTATCACCGATTTCTTCAACTATTCCTAATGAACGCTTATAAAGCTCAAGCGCCTTATCATGATTATAAAGACTGTAAGAGACAAGTCCCATATTATGTAGGATAGTTGCAACACCAGATATATCTCCTATCTCCTCAATTATTTTCAAGGAATTTGCATAAAATTCAAAAGCCTTAGAGTATTTACAAAGAACATGATAGATACTGCCAATATTTGCAAGCCCCCTTGCTGCGCCTTTTCGGTCTCCCATATCTCGAAATATATCCAATGAGCGTTTGTAAAGATTAAGTGCATCTGAATAGTTACCAAGATTGTAATTAATGATTCCAATGTTGTTGAGATTTGTTGCTTTAAGTTTTCTATCACCTATTACCTCTATTATCTCTAAAGAATCTTGGAAAAATTTAAGAGCCTCTGAATAGTTACCTAAGCTTTGATAGATAATACCTATACTATTAAGAATACTCGCTTGACCTTGACTATTTGCAATCTCCTTTCTTATTTTTAGTGACCGTTGATTGAATTCAAGCGCCTTCTGATACTCACCGAGATAGAAATATATATTGGCAGTATTGCCAATACTTTCAGCCTCTCCATCTCTATCTTTAAGTTTGCGATAGATAGTAAGAGCTTTTTTCGCCATCCTGGTAGCCTCATTATACCTGGAAACATCCTGATATACCTTAGAAAGAATAATTAAACAATTTGCCTCTTCTTTTCTGTTTCCTATTTCTTCTGAGAGTTTGATGGCAAGTTCTAAATCTTCAAGAGCCTTCTCGGCTTCACCATTCAATTTTAATACATTAGCCCTATTTTCTAAACATTCGATCTGTTTTAACTCCTTATCCTCAATTTTACCTTCTTTCAAACAGTCAATAGCCCAAGTATAAAACCTAATCGCATCTGTGTTTGCATAAGAATCGCTTGCCCTATCACCAGCAACTATACTATACTTTAACGCCTTCTCCAAGTCTCCACTTCTATAAAAATGGTTGGCTAAATCCTCGATCACCTCTTCAATATGATCTTTATGAAGTTTTAATAACCTTTCACCAACCTTTTGATGATGGTGTTTTAATTTTGCCTCATTTATCTTTCGGTAAACTATTTCTCTTATAATATCCTCAGAAAAATAGTAAGTTTCTCCTTTGCTCTCTTCTAATAACCTTACCTCCAATATATCATCTATCAAATCAAAAAGATGTCCCTCATTTGTCCCTGTTAAATCTTGCAAAAAACTAAAATCAAACCTTTTGCCAATTACTGCCATATACTCTAAAATATTTTGAACTTCTTCACCTATCATATCCAACTTTCTGTCAACAACACCCTCAATAGAAGAAGGAATAACAACCCTTTTGCTTTTATTAAATATCCATTCGTTGGTATCCCAAATTAAAGCTTCGTTTTCCTCCAAAGACTTTATTAACTCCTCAACGAAAAAAGGATTACCCCCTGTTTCATTGAAAATATATTTAAGAAGCTTAGTGGAAGGTTTTGCATCCAGAATTAAAGAAAGCATCCTTGCAACACCATTTATTTCAATAGGTTCAAGATGAATTTTATTACACAAACACTCCCTTTCCATTAACTGTAAAACATTCTGAAATTTACTGTCCTTAATCTCCTCAATACGAAAGATCAAAAAGAAAAAAATTGGACTTTTCTTTAGCGACCGAATAAGATAATGCAGCAGTTCAAGAGAACTATCATCTGCCCAGTGAATATTATCAAGGGAAATAAATAAAGGTTTATTCAAGCATTGCATCTCCAAAAATCTTCTCACACCCTCAAATAACCTGTACTTATCAACCATGAAGATGCGTCCATTCTCCTCATTAAATCTATC
>JAGMEZ010000348.1 GCA_023127905.1 Caldifarciminota bacterium | reverse complement strand
GCAAAAGAGAAATACTTTCCCATGTTTCCCCATATTGATGTTTTGAAACCTGCCTTATATCCAGAGTCTTCGTTGTTATATATAAATTTATATCCTATGCTGCTTTCTTCCTTAAGTAGTACTAATTTGTCAGAATAAAGTATCCTGGGTGTATTTCTGAAATCCTTCTTTGAAACAGGGAAGAATTCTTCATAGAGGGATGACAGGAGATCATCCTCAACCTGGTCAATACCTAATGTACCATTTGTATAGTTTCTCTTTACCTCTTCGAGTGCGAAAATGATGTCTTTCCGGCTGACAGGTTTTGTCTCGAGGTTAATATTTAAGATTCCTTCAGTTGAGAAGTATTCGAGGATTGGATATGACCAGTGTTCCAAAGGAATGGGAACATTTTCACTTGCATTAAGCGGGTGAATAAAGATATATAGACTTAAGACCAGAAACAAGAAACCAAAGACAATAGACCGTATATAACAGACTAAAAACCTTGAATCAATTTCTCTCTTTTTGTCATGGAGTAGCGAAACTTGTTTCGCGCCCAGGAGCGCAGAGCAAGCTCTGCTACTCCAGAAATGTGTCTTTCTTTGATCTAATGTTTTCGGTCTTATGTCTGGATTTAGATTATTTTTCATCAGAGATAAACCATTCATATGTTCTCCTGAGACCCTCGTCCAGGGAGACTTGTGGTTTCCATCCCAAATCTTTTTTTGACTTCTCTATATTTAAAACATTTCTTTCGAGTTCTCCAGGTCTTTTTGGTGCAAACTCTATCTCGTTTTTCTTTTTGATAATTTGCGCAATCGCTGAATAGAGGTTGTTTACGCTTGTCGAAATGCCTGTGCCTATGTTATATGTCGAGTTTTTTCCTTTTTCAAGACAGGTTATATTTGCTTGGACAACATCATCGACGAAAACATAATCCCTTTCAAGTTTACCATCTCCATAGAGATATGATTTTTTACCTCTGAGCAGCTGTTCGATAAAGATAGAGACAACACCTGCTTCACCTTTTGGGTCCTGCCTTGGTCCAAAAACATTTGCATAGCGTAGTATTGAATATTTAAGACCTTCCCAGTCTCCAAAACATTTCACATATCCTTCTCCGGCAAGCTTTGCTACCCCGTATGGAGAAATGGGTTTTGGAGGATTATCTTCTGTTGCTGGTTGTGGTGTATCTCCGTAGATAACTCCCCCTGATGAAGAGAAGATGAATTTCTTAACCTTGAAATTTCTACATAGGGACAGTAGGTTGATAGTTCCCATTATGTTTGAACGTGCATCATAAAGGGGATCCTGGACTGATTTTCTGACGTCGATTTGTGCTGCTAAATGGAAAAGATATTCAGGTTTATGTTCTTTAAAGATCTGAGCAAGTTTTGTATCACAAATATCCATTTCATAGAATTGTGAATTCGGATTGATGTTTTCCCTCTTACCTGTTGTAAGATTATCAATGATTATAACAGTATGACCAAGTACAGTTAATCTATCGATGAGATGTGAACCTATAAAACCTGCGCCACCAGTTACAAGAATTTTCATAACCTTTGCACTATATCATAATAGGTAAAATTGGTCAATAGAAAAAGTTGGTTCACTCCAAAAATGCACTGAGCATTATCGAATCACTACAATCTTTTTTACTGCAATATTTTTACCTACAGATAAACGGTAGAAATAGATGCCATTGGGAACTGGTTTTCCTTTATCATCAATACAATCCCATCTTACAGTATAAAAACCGGGCAGCTGGTTTTTGTTTACAAGGTTTTTTACCTGCTGTCCTGTTGAGTTATATATTTTAAGGTTCGTTGTTGTGTTTGAGTTTCTCGGAATTGAATATGTGATTTGAGTTTCGGAAAAAATCGGATTGGGGAAATTCTGTTTAAGGGAGAAATGTAATGGTTTTGAGATGGGTATATCCTCTTTCAATCCGACAGGTGGTATGAAGAGACTTCCCCATATACGCATTGTATTTGCAGGACGAGTATTGATTGAATCGACAAAACCTGAATAGGTTACAAGTAACTCTTCATCGGGACCTTTTACCAATGCGGGTGAAAACTGGTTGCCCTCTTGTGTCACAACAGTAAAGGTATCGAGGACAATACCAGCAGTACTCACGCGCGCACCATAGATGTCAGTAAAAACATTCCCATAGTCTTCCCATAGAACAATGTAATCTGTCCCATCAAAAGCCACCGAAGGACAAACCTGGTTACCGGATGATGTTGAAATTGGTATTC
>JAGMEZ010000347.1 GCA_023127905.1 Caldifarciminota bacterium | reverse complement strand
TTGCTTATGATCCAGCTACTGACCATTTTTGGATAGCAAACTATGATAGCCCAATCTATGAGATTAACCGTTCAGGTGGGATAATAAATACTTTCTCTAATTCCTACGATATTTATGGTTTGGCATGGGATGACATATCCCCTGGTGGTCCCTGGCTATGGGTTTATACCCAGGATCTATACTTTGCTCGACAGTTTGATCCTCAGACTGGAACCTATACTGGTCTTGTCTATGAAGGTTACGCATCCGGGGAAGCTGTGGCTGGTGGTGCTGCTTTTGCTTTACAGGATGGAAAAGCAGTTTTTATTGGTTTAACTCAGGGAAGCCCAGATCTGATCTTTGGTATGGAAGTTAGTCCGAGTTCTCCTTCATGGATAGTTGCTGAACCTGCAATCGGCACTGTTTTGCCTGGAGAGACACTTTCCATTGTTATCCACCTTGATGCAAGCCAAGCAACACATTCTTTTTACAATGCAGATATTTTAATCCATAATAATTCTGCTACACCTGAAATTAGTATTCCCGTGACTATGTATGTTCCATCTGTAGGGGGTACTCTAAAGGGAACAGTTACTGACGCAACCAAGAGTCCTATTGCTGGTGCTTTGGTAACTGCATGTAATTCCAAGTTTTACTGGGATATAACCGATTCAAGTGGACGTTATGAATTCTATGACATTTACCCTGATACATTTGATATGGAGGTAACTGCCTTTGGATACAATGAGTTTGATACCACAGGGGTCGTGTTGTTGCCAGGAGATACAACCGTTGTAAACATCTCCCTCACATATCCTGAAATAGTCGTTGAGCCAGATAATTTTTATGTGACTCTACTTCAGGATTCTACCCTTGACACTCTTTTTTACATTACAAATAATGGAACTGGATTTCTAACATTTGATATAGCATGTGTGGCTGGAAGTCTAAAGGCTATAAATCCTGATATTAGATTATATCAATCTAAGGATATGCAAAGTTCACTGTGCGAATCATATAATAATTGGAGACCCGACTCGTTATCTTTATTAAATGGGGGACAGATAATTGAATCGTACCCCTCTTATGGAATGCCTGCTGGAATAGAATGGGATGGCACTTATTTCTGGCAGGGTAACTGGGATGGCTATGTGGTGAAGTTAGACTCTAACTTCAACTACATCACACAATACCAGGCTTGTGGTGATTTGAGTATGCCACCTACAGGACTGACATGGCATAATGGATATCTTTATCAGTCCTGCTACACGGAGAATAATGTCTATAAGATAGATGTATCGAGTGGATACATTCCAGTAGACACTATTCATGTACCGGGTAATGGTGGACTCATGGGTATCGAGTGGATAGACAATCATCTATGGGTTACAGATGACGATACAGAACTTATCTATGAGTGCGATTCATTAGGCAATGTGATAAATTCATGGGCAGCACCGGATCTTGTACCATATGGTATATCATACAACCCTTATTTTAATTGTATTTTTCTCAATGGGTGGTCTGGAGGGAATATTTACACAATAGACCCCCATACTGGGAATTGTACCTTTGCCTTTCCAACCCCTGGTACTGGTGGCGCCTATAGTTGTGCTGGTAGCAGTTTTGACAACCGCTATCCTACCTATCTATGGATTACACATCAGAGTGATCATATGATATATCTTGTTGATACCCGTAGTGAAACATGGTGGATAACTGTAGATCCTATTGCTGGTATTGTTGATCCTGGTGAAACATTTGAGATCAATGTACATTTTGATGCTTTCATTGCCCAGGACACCCTTTATATAGGAACCATTGCTATTCACAACAACTCAATAGATTCTCTTGTGAATATACCCGTATCTTTGAGAGTAACTGCGGTAAGCATCAAAGAATCAAGATCTAAGATTCCCAGGGTGTTTGCCTTAACCCAGAATTATCCTAATCCTGTATTCAGAAATACAGTTATCTCCTATCAGTTACCAAAGAAGAGTAAAGTGAATCTCAAAGTTTATAATGCGTGTGGTATGTTGGTGAAAACGCTTGTCAATGGAACAAAGGAACCTGGTTTTTATACTATTGAATGGAATCCCTGTGATGTCAGAGGTAGGAAATTGGCATCTGGCATCTATTTCTATCGATTTGTGTCAGGTAATTACAAATCAACGAAAAAGATGGTTCTCATTAGAGAGAGATGATGGTGTATAGTATGTTTCTTCAATTACATCTGCTCTTTTCCAGTGTACGCCAAATCAATTTCATAACTCAACGATAATCAGATATGCTGTAAATAGTAGATCATCAACAGTGGATAATCGTATCCATACCACCTTGAAAATCTATGATGTAACGGGTAAATTGATAAAGACATTGGTGAATGAGTTTCAGGGAACAAAAATTCATAGCGTTTTATTGGATGGGAGAGGAAAACTATTGACTTAAGTCTGGAACTATCTT